>JAGHBD010000157.1 GCA_021161135.1 Thermoplasmata archaeon | reverse complement strand
TCCAAATGGAAAAACATATGTTTTTGTGAAATAGGGCATGAGAGGATATCCCTCCCTCATTTCATAACTTGCATTTTCAATGTAAGGAATGAGATAGTCGCCACTTTCAATGAAGTGTATGTTGCTGCTTTCTCCGCTTCCCGTAACAAATGGAAAGAACAAGAAGGCACAGAGGAAAGCGAGAAGTTTTTTCATGGATATGCCCTCCTTAAGAGACGAGGAAATGGTGTGGCATCTCTTATATGCTCAAGCTTGGCAATCCAGCACAGCAATCTTTCCATTCCAAGACCGAAGCCAGAATGAGGCACAGAGCCATAGCGACGCAAATCAAAATACCACTCATAATTTTCTATGTTTGCCCCCTCTTTTTTTAGCCTTTCTATCATCGATTTTATATCTTCTTCTCTTTCCGACCCTCCTATTATTTCTCCATAGCCTTCTGGAGCGAGCATATCTGCACATTCAACTGTTTTACCATCTGGAGCAATTTTCATGTAAAACGCTTTTGATTCTACGGGGAAATTTGTGATAAAAATTGGTTTATCTTCTCCTTCCACAAGTGCTCTTTCATGCGGGGCGCCAAAGTCATCGCCCCACTGAATATCAAAACCTTTTTCTTGGAGAATTTTTATTGCATCCCTGTATTTTATCCTTTTGAAAGGAGGCTCTATCACCATCAAATCCTCTGGATTCCTTCCAACAAATTCGAGTTGTTCCTTGCATTTTTTAGCTATATTCTGGCAAACATAACTTATCATTTCTTCCTGCAGTTTCATATTTTCCTCATTTCTTACCCATGCCTCCTCTGCTTCCAAATGCCAGTATTCTATGAGGTGCCTCCTTGTCCTAGATTTTTCTGCTCTGAAAGAAGGTGTGAGACTCCATACTCTTTCCAGAGAAAAGATAAGGGCTTCAAGATACATTTGAGCAGTCTGGCTTAAATAAGCTTCCTGCCCGAAATAATCGAAAGAAAATACCGTCGCCCCACCTTCAGCGGCGTTCATTGTTATTACGCTGGGCGTCACTTCCCAGAAATCATTTTCGTCGAACCACTCTCTTATGAAGCGAAGCATATATGCTTTGAGTTTCATCGTTTCTGTCATTTTTCTTGAGCGGAGCCAGAGATGGCGGTTGTCAAGCAAAAATTCAACGCTCTGATATTCAGTTATTGGAAATTCTTCGGCAAAGCCGACAACATTGAAGGCAGTTGCATGAATTTCTCTTCCGCCTGGTGCCCTTTCATCCTCATGGATTATTCCTTCCACTTCTACAGAAGATTCTATAAGGGCTTTCTTTGCATCTGCAAATTCCTTTTCTGTCACCTTATTCTTTTCAATAATAACTTGGATTATGCCCGTTGAGTCACGAATAACAACAAAAATGATTTTTCCGCTTTTCCTCTTTCTATAAATCCATCCTCTTATTTTTGTCCTTTCCCCTTCTTTCTTTTTGAGTGCATTTTTAATCTTTTCAAATTCCATTGGTTTAATAACAAGTCATCATAAAAATCTTTACCTCATTTTATCTCGGTAAGTATTTCGCATCCCTCTTTTGTTACAAATAACGTATGTTCAGCTTGTGATACCACTCCACCCTTCGCCTCTATCAGTTTGAAATATGGTGCTATAATTCTCCTTTTGAGCAAGAAGGAAAGTTTGAATGGAACTTTTTCACCATATATTTCATACAGCCATCTTTCGGCAAAGGGAAGGCTATTGAAACGTTTTTTTAACTCCCTTGCCATTATGGAATCTTTTTCGATTCTGTAAATATTGCCCAGCCCAGCATCAACAACCATCCCTAAACCATCTGTAGCAAAAGGTTCGATAGCAACAATTTGCCCTTCTTTAAGCTCTACTTTGCTTTTATTCTTAAAGTTTGGTATCGAAAGCCCAGCATGAAGTTTATATCTCTCAAGAGAATGTCCGTGGAGATTTTTTATTGGGGTAAAACCATATTCTCTTATTTTTTCCTCGATTATCTCGCCTATTTCCCCTATTTTTATCCCCGCTTTTATTGAATCTATCGCCGCCTTTAAAGCCTCTTCAGCAGCTTCAATAAGTTTGGCATATTTCTTTGTTCCAACTTCAACTGTTTTTGCAGTATCTCCTATGCAGCCATTGATATGGGCTCCCACATCAATTTTCACAACATCTCCCTTTTTAAATACATCCCTACAGCTTTGAGAAGGGGTGAAATGGGCAGCAACATTATTCACGGATATATTCACAGGAAATGCAGGCATGGCGCCCTTCGCCTTTATATACTCCTCAATCTTTTCTGCAACTTCTCTGTATTCTATTCCTTCTCTCACCCATTTTATTCCTTCCTTAAGAGCTTCTCCAGCTATTTTTCCTGCCTTAACAAATTCTTCATATTCTTCCATATATCTCCTCCTTCGGTATAGCACCCTCCCTTATTATTTTTATTATGCCTTCTGAAACATCTACAATAGTTGATGGCTTGCCAGGTAGTTTCCCCCCATCTATATATATAGCAACTCTGTCGCCAAGCTGTTTTTTCGCCTCATCAAGAGTGGCTGGCGATTTACTTCCATGAATATTTGCTGATGTTGCAGTAATCGGCGTTTCCTTGGCAATTTTCCTGGCAATTTCATTTGCTGGAACTCTTATGGCAATTTTGTCTTTCGAAATAATATCTGGAATAATGTCTCTTTTACGCAATATAATGGTTATTTTACCCGGCATAAATTTTTCTGCTATTTTCAATGCAATTTCATTCACAAAGGCATATTCTCCAATTTCATCCACATTTGCCAGAGCAATTGGGAGAGGAAGAGATAGAGGGCGTTTTTTTACCTCATATATTTTCTTTACCGCATCTTCATTAAAAATGTCAGCTCCTAGCCCATAAAGAGTATCAGTTGGATAAACCACCAGCTTTCCCTCTCTTAGGGCCTCAATCGCCCTCTCAATCTCTTTTTGCATTTTTGAGTAAATCACCAAGTGTTAGAGGTCTAACCTCGCTATGCTTTACAACAGCATCCTCGACTTCCTGAAACAGTTTTATTTCCAGAACTTTTTCAAGTTTCCTCACTGTTTCATCGGGCGGACGTAGCTCTTCATTTTCTATTTTCGCAATTGTCGTTGTCTTTTCCCCAACTTTTGCTCCCAGCTCTTCCCTGCTCAATCCTTTTTTCAATCTCGCCTCTTTTATTTTCTTCCCCCAGTCTGCCACCAATTCCTGCCTCATTTCTTCAAAAACATCTTTTGAATACGGAACAATTTTTTTCACCTTCATTGCTGGCACAGCCATCCTTCTCTTCCTTTCAGGCAGCACAATGCCGTATTTGCTGCATTCATCGCACACCATCATCTCCACGCCTTCTACAAGAGCACGCCGCAACCTAGCCTCTCTCCCACAGATTTCACATCTCATTATTATGCAATACTTCCTTCCATAATAATTTTTGCTCAACTCAGACCATATACTTCCTTGTATATTGGTGAGGAAACAATTTCGTCCTTCTTTTCCCTGAACCTTTCCACTCTCTCTTTTATTTTCACTGACTGCTCCATTAATTTTTTGGCTTTCTCGCCAGTGAGTTTATGCTGCTCCAGATATCTGTCGCGATGAATGTGCGGAAATACATTGTATGTGCAGAAAGGTATGAGTTTTTCGCCAGCCAAATAATGTATGCTGCATCGCTGCACTCTATTGACATCATAGTTGTAGTAATCTTGGAAATGCATCATTCCTAAGAATAAAAAGCGATGGTGGAATTTACCCAGACTTCTGTAGTCTCCTTTTGCTATAACATCCCCGATTATATCTGATAGCCTCTCTCCTGTTGGCAGCTCATCCTGAATTATGTATTCCGAAAGCTTTTTAGCTAAAGCTTTCCTCAGCCCGCCGTATCTTATTGCATCTGGTATGAGTTTTGCTCCAAATAAAGCTTTTTTAAGGGTGCTTGTCTGAAGCTGCGAAACATCATATATGAAATTATCTACATCAACAAATTCCGTTATTGGGATAAGTTTATTTCTTTCACTATCAACAAAAACATACGTTGCCACACCGCATTTCTCGTT
>JAGHBD010000111.1 GCA_021161135.1 Thermoplasmata archaeon | reverse complement strand
GAGCTAAGCGAGGAGGAGAAAAAATTTTTGAAAGAACTACTTCGAAATTTTCATGCCATAGAATGGGATGCAGAAAAGATTCATTCCACCATACATGAAACAGCAAAGCAAATTAATTTTCCAGCAAAGAAAGCATTCGAATGCATATACAAAATATTTCTAGCAAAGAAGCAAGGGCCGAGGGCAGGCTATTTTCTCCAGTCATTAGGAAAGGATTTCGTCGTCAAAAGGATAAAGGAGTTTGTGGAGTGAACCACCATTTTTATATATGGATGCTTATTTTCATCTCATGATTCGACCTGCAGTAATAAAAACATACTGCCCATACTGCCAGCACCATACAGAGCATACCATAGAAAGGGTTAAGAAAAAGAAGGCATCAGAACTAAAATGGGGACAGCGCCGTTTCAGGCGTGTGACAGCAGGCTACGGTGGATATCCGCGTCCAAAGCCAGAGGGAAGGGAAAAGCCAACGAAAAGGGTTTTTCTGAGATATAGATGTAAGGAGTGTGGAAAAGCTCATCAGAAGAAGGGTATAAGGGCAAAAAGATTTGAGATAAAGAGGTGATGTTATGGCATCGCCTTTTTATAAAGTGAAATGTAAAGATTGCAATAATCTGCAGATAATATTCAGCAAGGCAAGCACGCCCGTCAGATGCCATATATGTGGCACGCTGCTTGCTGAGCCGACGGGCGGGAAGGCGAAAATAAGGGCTGAAATAGTAGAGGAATTGAGACATGCTTAAAGAACTGCCGGAAAAAGGCGAGCTGGTGGTATGCACAGTTACTAAGGCAAAAGGATTTGGAGCTTTTGTTGAGCTTGAAGAATATCCGGGGAAGAGAGGATTTATTCATATAAAGGAGGTTGCCCCTGGATGGGTTAAAAATATCAGGGATTATGTGAGGGAAGGGCAGCGAATTGTCTGCAAGGTAATGGATGTGGATCCATCGAAAGGCTATGTTGATTTATCTTTGAAGAGGGTGAATGAGCATCAGAAAAGAGAGAAAATACAGCAGTGGAAGAATGAGCAGAAGGCAAAGAAGCTCCTTGAAATGGTTGGCAAAAAAGTAGGGTTGAGCGTAGATGAATGTTATGAAAAGTTTGGTTACGAACTCATTAAAAAATTCGGTAGCCTTTACTCAGCATTTGAAGAAGTGGCAAGAAATGAAAAAGTTCTGGAGGAGGAAGGTTTTGAAGGAGAGTGGATTGAGCCATTTATTGAAATTGCGAAGGAGAATATCGTTATCCCATATGTTGAGATAAAAGCATATGTTGAGATTACATGTCCAACTCCAGATGGCATAAAGCATATTAAAAAAGCTTTGCAAATGATAGAGGGAAGCAAAGGAGAAATTGAGATTGGCGTAAGATATGTTTCAGCCCCGCTTTACAGGATAGAGGTGAGGGCTCCCGATTATAAATCGGCGGAAAAAGAGCTGAGGGCAAGGGTAGAGAAGTGCATAGATTACATTAAAAAGCATGGCGGGGAAGGAGAATTCAAAAGAGAATTAAAATGAAATACTGTTATAAATGCAAAAGATATACTTTAAAGGATATATGTCCAGTTTGTGGAGAGAGGACGTATAAAAAGGAGCCGCCCCGCTTCTCTCCACAGGATAAGTATGGGAAATACAGAAGGATGCTAAAAAGGGAGGAATTGATATGGAAAAAGTAAAAATAAAAGAAGCCACGGTTGTGTATATTGAAAAACCAAAGCTCCGCAACCCCGTACTCATTGAAGGGTTGCCAGGCGTCGGCAATGTAGGCAAGCTTGCGGCGGAGCATTTAATAGATGAAATAAAGGCAAAGAAATTTGCTGAAATCTATTCAAATGATTTTCCACCGCAGGTTTTTGTGAATGCAGATGGAACTATAAAGCTCGTCAAAAATGAACTGTATTATAAAAGAACGAGAAAAGGAAAGGACATGATAATACTCACTGGAGACTTTCAGGGAATGAGCCCAAGGGGACAGTACATTCTTGCTGAGGCTGTGCTTGATATTGCTGAAGAAATGGGCGTTGATATGATTTATACCTTGGGAGGATATGGCATAGGTATGGAGGTTGAAAAGCCCCGCGTTATAGGAGCAGCCACACATCCAGAAATTGTGGAGGAGCTAAAGAAGCATGGAGTAATCTTCAAAGGCGAGGAAGGAGGAGGCATAATAGGCGCCTCGGGCCTGCTGCTCGGTATAGGAATGCTTCGTGGCTTTAAAGGAGCGTGTCTGATGGGAGAAACATCTGGTTATATAGTCGATCCAAATTCGGCGAGGCAGGTAATAAAGGTTCTTACGGAATTGCTTGGCATAAAAATAAGTTTTGCTCGCCTCGATGAGAAAGCGGAGGAAGTTAAGAGAATAACAGACAGAATAAAAAGCCTTGAAAAATCTCTTATAGAGAAGGAAAAGAAGGAGGATTTGAGATACATAGGATAATGGAGGAAATAGGAGAAATTCGGGAGAGCAGCACATCATCTTTTGTATTTAGAACTGAGAAGGAAGTGAGAAAGCACGATTATGTTAGGGTGGATGATATTCTTGCCCAGATATGGGAAATAAAACATCACAGCGGAGGAACGTTTGCGTATGCAACCATAATCGGCTCGACAGATCGCCGTTATATGCCAAGAAGCCCATTCAAAGTTGGCACAAAAGTTTATAGGGCTGAGCCAGAATTTGCCAAGAAAGTGCTCGGGATAGGTAATGAAGGTATTTACATTGGCGTAATAAAAGATTCAACAGTAAGAGTACATCTCTCACCAGATGTTCTCATACAGAAGCATCTTTGTGTGCTTGCGAAAAGCGGAAGCGGGAAAAGTTATACGGTTGGCGTTATAGTGGAGGAGTTTATAAAAAGAGAGTTACCAGTTGTTATAATAGACCCACATGGAGAATATACCTCACTTCGCCGCCCCAACTTAGATAAACAGGAAATGGCAACAATGAAAAGATTTGGAATAAAACCAAAAGGCTATACAAAACAGGTTTATGAATTCTCGCCTGTATGCAGCAGAAATAGAGAAGCGATACCTCTCTACCTCGATGAAACAAATCTTTCATTTCAGGACTTGCTGAATTTACTGCCCAATGCAACCCCTCTCCAGAAAGGCATACTTTATGAGGCATTTAAAAAGGCGAGAGAGAAGAAAATATACATGCTGAAAGATATCGTTGAAGGAATTAAAGAGGCAAAGAGCAATGCAAAATGGCATTTGCTACCGCAAATAGAACAAATAATCTCAATGCAACTCTTCTCCACATCCTATACGCCTTTAAAAGAGATGGTGAAAAAGGGCAGATGCTCAATAATAAATTTGCGAGGAGTTCCTCCATATATTCAGGAAATACTTGTTGCCCTCCTTTTAAATAAAATCTTTGAGGAGAGAAAAAACGGAAGCATTCCTCCTGTGCTTGTTGTTATAGAAGAGGCACATAGATACGCTCCTGAGAGGGGACAGGGGAAAAGTTTTGCAGGCGAGATAATAAGGACGATAGCATCGGAAGGAAGAAAATTTGGCGTAGGCCTTGCCATTGTGAGCCAGAGGGCGGCGAGGGTTGATAAAAACGTGCTTTCTCAATGCAATACCCATATCATCCTTAAAACAACTAACCCCAA
This sequence comes from Thermoplasmata archaeon, assembly GCA_021161135.1. Classification (GTDB taxonomy): domain Archaea; phylum Thermoplasmatota; class E2; order UBA202; family JdFR-43; genus JdFR-43. Next base: position 7,050 of record JAGHBD010000111.1, on the reverse strand, counting down.
TGATTTGAAAGCAATAGTGGCAAGCGTTGAAGGTTTGGATGCAAAGGCGGCAGAGGAAATACAAATGCTTCCTGTAGGCGTGGCAATCATAGCGGGCCTCCCGCTGGCGGCGCCAATTTTCGTGGAAATAAGGCCACGTGAGACAATGCATGGAGGGAGGCTGGGAAGAATATGAAGGTAAAGAAGTATGAAATATATCGCCACCATGCATGGGCAGGACTTGGATTGTTATCTGTATTTCTTGCCATACGCTACTTCATTTTCATTCCATGGATTGTATCTCTTATCATTGTGTCTATTCTTTCCATATATATTCTTGTTTCAATTGCTCTTACGTATAAATACTACAGATATGTTGGAGAGGCGAAGGCGAAGATAGCTGAAGAGAAGGAAATGGAGAAGATCAGGAAAAAAGAAATAAAAGCCGCATTAAAAATGGAGAAGAAACGACTCAAAGCTGAAATTAAGAAAAATAAAAGGAAATAATTTTGTTCCGTAAAGAAATGAAAGCGTTTGAGACGTTTTTACTTTCGCAACTCATAAATTATGCAAAGTATTTTTTAATTCATGAAGTGGATATGCCTATCCATTTCATTTCTTTTACTTCTATTTTCATTTAGTGGTTCTCTTCAAATTAAAACCTCTTGCTATTGCGAGAATGGAAACATTCTTTATGTAGGTGGAAACGGTGAAGGAAATTACAGCAGCATTCAGGATGCAATAAATGCTGCCGAAAATGGCTATACAATTTATGTTTATCCTGGATATTATAATGAAAGCATTGTGATAAATAAAAGCATTTCATTGATTGGAATAATAGAAGATGGAGAAAAGCCAGTTATAATCGGCAGTGGTACCGAAACAATATGGATTGCAGTGAATGATACATCTGTTAAAAATTTCGTTATAAGGAATTTAATAGATTCTGATATTACCAACAGAGGCATACTTGCAGCTCGAATTTACAAACCCCATAATATTCATATAGAAAATAACACCATTTTTGCCTCTCCTTCAATAGTTATGAGTGCAAATTATTCAACTATTGCAAATAACACAATAGATGGCATGGGAGATGATGGAATACTTTCCTCTGGCTTTAAAAATAAGGTAATCTTCAATAATGTTTGTAATTGTAGCGAAGAATTTTCCATAGCAATTTATGTAGGCGGAAGATACAATATTGTTTACGAAAACACTATTCATAACAATTCCATAGGAATCTCATGTTATGGCAGACATAACAACATTTCCTACAACCTCATTTATAAAAATAGGATTGGGATCGAAATATGGGAAGTTTTTAGTCCGTCATCATACAATGAAATCCACGATAATTTCATATATAAATGTGGAGAAGGAATCAAATTATCAGCATCTTATAATCGCATATACAAAAACAACATTTCTTCATGCGATACAGCCATAAGAATGTATGGAGCATGCTATAATGTTATAGAGAATAATACAATCTATAACAATTCGTGGGCAGGAATAGAAATGGATGGAACTGGCGAGGAAATTAATTTTCCCGTAAGAAACAATACGATAAGGTATAATAAAATAATCAAAAACTCAAGGTTTCTCGCCATAGGTGGATATTGCAGCAATAATTACATCATAAAAAATGACTTTATAGATTATGGAAAATTAGCAGGAGTAGTTGCAGAAATATATATACCATCAAAAAGGGTATCTATTCCAAATAAATGGGAGGGTAATTACTGGGATGATTGGAATAAACTTCTTCCAAAGCCAATCAAAGGATATATATGTGTTCATTTTAGTAGATTTACCAATGTATATCCTTTCATTGTTTTTGACTGGCATCCTTCATTACAGCCAAATTGTTCATAAAGTCGTTTGTTTAGTAGAAAAGAGGAAAAGGCTCATCATTTGCTATCGTTTCGGGTGTTGGAATTGATTGGGTCAGATAAATTTCTGAAGGTTCAACGACACTGATAATAATCAGAAAAATTAATATATTGGATGGGAATAAAAAGATGTAATGAAAAGGCACCGGCGACAGCTTGCTGCTGCCCTGATGCTTGTGCTGATAGTTCTCTTATTTTATTTTGCTGGTATAGTGCAGTGGATTGTGGCAGTAATTTTGCTGATATTGCTGTTTCCATTTATTTCCTTTTCACTATTTTTCTCCCTTTTGGAGGAGCCGCAGGAGAAAAAGGCAGTGGATACAATAAGGAGGAGATATATAACTTAAAAAATAAGGTGGGCAAAGAAGTAAAGAAAAGCAAATATAAAAAGAAGAATAAAGATTGTTATAAGGAGTTTTACGGCAAATTTTATTATTTTCCATCCTACCAGCACTATGATAGCTATTAGAATTATTAACCAGAATGGCAACGGAAATAACATATGAATATATTGAAGGGGCATATATAATATTTCCTAAGAGGCAACTCAAATTCTAAGAAATATTTTGAGTTTGTCGGGAAGCTCGATTTTTTCTCCTTTTCTGAGTTTAAATGCTGCTTCAACACATTTTTCCACAATTTTTTTGAAAAGATGCTGGCCATACGCCACATTCGCTTTAGATGGACTCCCGACATAAGCTTCTTCTGCTCCCAAATCTTTGAATTTCCTCAATGAGTTAAAGAGATTAAATCTTATTTTGACATCTTCTATTTTATAATCTCTCACATTTTCCGGGAAAAGATATAATGCCAAGGAAGTTTCTTTCATATCTGCATGAATTTCTCCTTCTATATCTTCAAAAAGTTCTCCTCTGAAATAATAGGGGGCAAGTGGTTCGCATGCAACTATGCCCTTCTTTCCAGCTTTCTTGATGGCTTTATGTATTGCCTTTACATGCATCAAATCCATATGAAAACTTATTATCATGAAATATCTGAAGCCATATGATGCCAACGATACCATAATATCGAAAAGTATATCTTGCAAAGTTTTCCAGCTAACTGATATAGTGCCTGGAAAACCTTCAAGGCTTTTGCATACGCCTATTGGCAACGAAGGCAAAGAGGCACATTTTACGCCTTTTTCGCTGAGTAATCTCATTGTTTCTTCTTCTATTCTCTTAGATATTTCCAAATCTGTTGCTGTTGGCAAATGGGGACCATGGGCTTCGAGAGGACTCACTGAGATGAAAAAAATGGCGTCCTTTGGCAATGAAGCAATTTCTTTCCATGTCAGATTGGCTATATTCATGCAACTATATGGCAAATTTATAAATGGTTTTTTCTATTACATTGATGAATGTTCTGCTTGGCGTAGGCAATGAAAGCAACGGCGATGATGGCATAGGTGTATATGTTGCAAGAAAATTCAAACATAAAGACTGGATAGCGATAGACTGTGCAACTGTTCCAGAAAATTATATTGGTAAAATAGCCAGATACAAGCCGAAAAAGGTGGTTATCATAGATGCTGCTGATATGGGGTTGAAGCCAGGTGAGATAAGGAGAATACCTAAAGAAAAGGTGGGGAAAGCATCATTTTCCACCCATTCCATACCTCTTTCCCTTTTCATATCTCATCTTAAAGAGCTAACAGGTGCAGATATAACTCTTATAGGAATTCAACCAAAAAGTTTATATGGGAAAATGGGCAAAGAAGTGAAAGAAGCAGCAGAAAAAGTCATTGAATATATAAAAGAGGGGAGGATAGACGAAATAGAAGAGATAAAATAGTAAAAAATTTTTGACTAAAAATTTATTATCTGTTTCAGTATTCCAATTAATGCGAGTTTTGGTAATAGGTGGTGGAGCCCGAGAACATGCTATCTGTAAGGCTGTTGTTGAAAGCGGTGGAGAATTATATTCCTTTATGAAAAACGCAAATCCAGGGATAAAAAGGCTGGCACGCGACTACATGCTACATGATGAAAGAGACGCAGAAAAAGTTCTGGAATACGCATTGAATAAAAAAATAGAACTCGCCATTATAGGGCCAGAGGCGCCCGAGGAGGCAGGAGTAACAAATACCCTGCAGGAAGGAGGCGTAATGGTTGCATCGCCAACCAAAGAGGCAGCTGAAATAGAAACGAATAAGGAGTTTATGAGAAAATTGATGGAAAAGTATATTATAAAGGGCAGTGTAAAGTGTAGGGTTTTTACCGATGTTAATGAAGCAAAAGAGTTTATAGAAATGCTTGGAGGGGATGTTGCAGTAAAACCACTCGGCCTGACAGGTGGGAAAGGTGTAAAAGTTGCAGGGGATCATTTTAATAGAGTAGAGGAGGCGGTAGAATATGCAAAGGAAATTATTGAAAAAGGCATAGGGGGCTACAAAAAAGTGCTGATAGAAGAGAAAGTTGTGGGGGAAGAATTTACTCTTCAGGCATTTTGCGATGGCTCAACGATATATCCTATGCCTGCCGTGCAGGACCACAAGAGATTGCTTCCAGATGATAAGGGACCAAATACTGGAGGGATGGGTTCGTACAGTCATAAAAGCGGCTTACTTCCTTTCATGACAGCAGATGATTATGAAGAGGCGGCAACGATACTCCAGAAAATTATAGAAGCGTTAAAAAAAGAAGGAAGAAAGTATAAGGGTGTCATATATGGGCAATTCATGCTCACTGCAGATGGTCCAAAAGTTATAGAAATAAATGCAAGATTTGGTGATCCAGAGGCTATGAATGTGTTGCCAATATTGGAAACGAACTTTATTGATATATGTTTGGCTATGGTTGAGGAAAAATTAAGCAGGATAAAAATAAGATTTGCGAATAAAAGTACGGTATGTAAGTATGTTGTGCCAAAGGGTTATGGAATAAAACCAGAAGCTGGGAAGGAAATAAAGGTGGATGAAAAGGCGATAAAGGAAAATGGAGGATTGCTGTTTTATGCCTCTGTGAATGAAGAGAATGGAAAAATATATACAACGACATCGAGAAGTCTTGCAGTTGTGGGGATAGCCGATGAGATTGATGAAGCTGAGCAGATTTGTGAAAGATGCCTGAGATATGTTGAATGGGATATATTTATAAGGCATGATGTTGGAAAGAGAGAACTCATAGAGAAAAGAATAAAGCATATGGAAATGATTCGTGGCTAATATGATATACGTTTATTTCATAGGGACAGCGGGTTCGGGAAAAAGTATGCTCACGGGCTCTTTCAATGAATGGTGCAAGAGGAATGGATATGACAGTATAGCGGTAAATCTTGATCCAGGGGCTAAAAAGATACCATATGCCCCAGAGATAGATATAAGGGAATGGATTTCGCTGGATGAGGTTATGAAGGAATATGAACTGGGGCCAAATGGAGCGCAGATACTTTGTGCCGACATGCTTGCATTAAACATAAAAGAGCTGGAGGAAAGGCTGGGAGAATATAGGGCAGATTATGTACTTTTTGATACACCAGGCCAACTCGAACTTTTTGCCTTCAGAAGTGCAGGAAAAATAATAATTGATCAACTTGGGAAAAATCGTTCCCTTCTTGCCTTTCTTATAGATCCCTCTCTTGCCACAACTCCAGCCAACTTTGCCTCGCAACTTCTCCTCTCCGCCACCGCTCAGTTCAGGCTGGAGGCACCACTGATAAATATTCTGACAAAAATAGATATGGTTGATGGAGAAATGCTGGAAAGAATGAAGGAATGGGGTAGCAATCCAGATGCTTTATATGAAGAATTAATGAAAGCATCCTCGCTTTATTCAAGAATGAATGAGGGGATTCTGACGGTTATAAAAGAAATGGAGGCTCACACAGCTTTTATACCTCTTTCTGCTGAAACATGGGAGGGAATGGAAGATTTGTATGCATCCATTCAAAATTTATTTTATGGGGGAGAGGATCTGGAAAGGAAATAGTTATTCAGGGAGTTTAAATTTACTGAATGCATTTGCTGCCATCTCAATGTATTCTTTATTTTCGTTGTACCATGCTTCCCATTTCTCAAGTTTTGCCTTCGCCTCTTCATATTCTTTTGAAATCTCCTCGAATTTCTTGAAAAGTTTCGCCAGTCTTTCCTGCTCTTTCCTGTAAAGTTCTTCTATTTCTTTGTATTTTTCCTTGTATTTTACCAATTCCTTAAGTGGCTCAAGCTCTTTTACCTTTTCCATCAGTTCTTCAGCCTGCTTTTTATATGGAATATATGATTTTAAATTCTCCACTTCTTTTTCAAGACTATTTCTCTTTTCCCTTTCCTTGACAAGCTCTATCTTTGTTTCTTCAAGCTCTTTTGTTTTTTCCTCGAGCTCTTTCTTGAGCATTTCAAGCAATTCATATTTCTCCTTAAGCTCTCCCATTTCATCCAGTTGCTTTTTTAATTCTTCTATTTCTTTTTCCTTTTCGAGAAGCATTTCCTGTAACCTTTCAATCTGAGCATCTTTTTCTGAAAATTCATCTTCCTGCTTTTTGTATGCATCCCACAGCTTTTCAAGCCTCATCTTTTCTTTCTCAAGCTCATTTTTATATCTCTCTGCTTCCTGAAGGGCAGCGAGAGCTCGCTCCTCCGCTTCCCTGCTCCGCCTTCTCATAGCTTCCATGAGCTCTTCAAGCCTCTCTATTTGTTCCTCTGAAAATAATTTTCGCAGTTTTTCCATTGCCTCTTTTTCCTGATAGGCACCTTTAATAATTGAATCTATTTCTTCAATCATCTTCTTAAAATTTGCTTTAAACTCCTCAATACCGTATATTTCCTCCATGCCAATCACTAAGAAAGATTTTATGAATATTTAAAGTTATTGCAAATGATGGGGCACAGATAAGGCAAAGGAGGAAAAATTTAAAATCATGTTCCATTTTATACCTCAGCGGGCGTGATCTAGCTGGTTAGGATGTGAGCCTTCCAAGCTCAATGCCCGGGTTCGAATCCCGGCGCCCGCATTTTTCAAATTTGTAACTCATACTCAAGACCATCAACTTAAGAATAATTTTATAAAACTCCTCCTTTAATTTTTCCATGAACGAGGGGATGGGAATAATTGAAAGGATAATGGAATGAATCGTGAAAAATAGAATTTTTGTTAGAGAAAGAAAAAGTAATGCAGAAAGAGCATTAGGAATGCTTTTTGTATCATGCAGGGTTGAGCTATAATAAGGCTGCTATTTTTGT
>JAGHBD010000017.1 GCA_021161135.1 Thermoplasmata archaeon | reverse complement strand
TTTAAACATTTTCCTAAAATTGAAAAAAGAGGCAACAAATATAAAAAATTGGTAAGAACTGTAGCAATAATTTGTCATTTTAACAAAAAAGGGGCTTGATTATAATGCATCAATAATTTTTGCGATTTCCTTCAAAATATTTCTTTCCACCATGAATTTCCATCTCTTTTTACATTTTATCACAAGCAATCCTTTCTTTACCTTCATTTTAATATGGCATTTTTTGATGGGATAGCAAAAATCTTTCCTTTCATCTCTTTCTGGCTTTCCTATTTTTGCCTCTATATCAGGAGATGCCAGCACTGCCATTACATAGCCGGGGGTGCCGAAGAAATAGCCACCAAGCAAAGCATAGAAAATGCTTTCAAGCAACACGCTAATTTTTTCCCTCCTGCTCAGCATTTTGCCCAGATATGTTCCTTTTATCTTCCCATCAGCTATTTCCATTCTATAAACTTCGCAGCCAAAATATGTAAAGCCAAGCTTTACAGCATGAAACTCCACAAAAAAATAGAAAGAGGGAGAATTTAAAAACTACCGTATTGAGGCGGCGCTTTCCCCACAGCCTTCAGTACTATTGGGTATTTATTCTCCTTATCAGCCTCCTCCACTTTTTTCAGTTCAACGATAAATTGCCATTCATCCCCATAATCAAATAGGAATAGCATCTTTTTCCCAACGTTTAAAAAGACATCTGCTACTCTTGTCCTCTTCACGCTTCCATACCAGCTTTCTTCACCAATATCTTTGAATAATTCATATCCTTCTTCTGATTCAAAATAATTCTTTAAGTTGTCATAGAAGCCAAATGCATGGTCAAATTGGAAATCGAAACTTTCCACTATTATCTCAGCCAACCGATATAATGTTGTGTTTCCTTTAACAGCTATTATCCGATATGGCCTTCCTCTCTTCCTTCCTTTTTCGTCAGTTAGTGTAACTTTCAGTATATGTATCTTTTCTCTATTCATGCACTACTTATACCCGCCCATCATGAGCGACGGATCTCCAAGCAAAACCCACTGCTCCACTGTCTTTGTATGTCCTGCTCCTATGTCTGTCATATCGAAGCTGTTTATGTATGTCGCTATTGCCTGCGAGTGTGCCATGCCAAGCACATGCTGCCCTTTCTCGCCATATTGCCTGAAAAACTCAATGGTAATCCAGCCATCACCCCCTCCTGTTGTACAATCCCTGCCAGGCATTCCATAGCCAAGGCCAGTATTTCCAATGCTTGCTATAGCCCCTCCATTTGGATTTCTCACAAGGCGCCAGCAGAAGCACTCTGGCGTGGGCTGCCCATATGTCCACATGTAGTTATTTGGGAAGAATGGGAAGATGGAAAATATGTTCAGGAAAGCAGGTATGGCAGATACATTAAACTGTCCATTGTGGCATCCACCAATAACAGCCACTGGCAACTTCTCTCCATTTGATAGAGTATCTATGGGGAATATTGGTAAGCTGAAATATGGGAACCATGGACGGAGTGTGGTAACATATAAGCCCGTGATGCTTGCATGCTGCCTGTTGCCTGGTATGCCAGGATAATGATCCGCCCATACATTTGGACTTCCATGCCCAGACATGAACCAGAAACCGCAGCCGCCATTGAAAGCATTTATTACATCATCCTGTCCTGTAAATTTGCCATTAGATGCCCACAGTATCTCTCTTTCAAAGTCAGGGGGCATGTAATATAAAGCACCTCCTCTTCCTTTCAAAGCTTTTTCGCCAGTAGTCCATTCCCCTTCATAATACATCTCAGTATTGTTCCTCCATGCTTCAAAGACAATCTCGCCATCCTCATTTTCCACCCATACATGAATGCTTGTTACATTGCCATAGGGCTTTGGATCATATGATTTACCCCTTATTTTAAGCACGCCATTTTCATAACTTATATTTGCCCAGTGGAAAAATTCGTTAAGATATGCTTCGCTGTCCGTTGGATTGTAATGATAATCTGTATTGCCAAGCACATCTCCATCTGAAACAGAAACTATCTCTGCTATTGGAGGAGCTGGATAACCGTTCAAAAGAGCTGGATTAAGATGGTCATCATGATTGAAAGTAATCTTTGTTTTTCTGCTTTTATCTACGGTAACGTGAATTTCATCTATTGGTCCTTCCTGCCCCTCATCATTTATGCTCTGAGCATATATGGTGTATTTTCCATCTGGCAAACCTTTTGTATCCCAGCTTATGTTCAAATCCACCTGATCCAAAAAGCCATCGCCTGAAACAACTATCATTTTCTTGAACCATGAGTCGTCGCAGCTCGTTTCATAATTTATAATTTTATCAACTACTGTTTTCGCCTCTTCTAAGCTCCTGCAGGCAAGCCTGCCAACAGATACATCTGGATATAAATCGGGCAGCGTATCATTCTCCACGCCAGGCTTGTTCCATGCTGCAAAAATTCCATCGTTATTCGAGTCCCATGTGTCAAATTCTCCTCCTTCCTTATAGATGTCGGCATAATACAGGTCGCTTGCAACACCTGGGTCATGAATGGTTTCAGCCAGAGGATATTTTGGATTATCATAAAGATTTGTATATCTTACAGGAACATGCCAGTCCTTTTCACCAGCATTGGCATTGTCTCTTGCCTTAGCCCATATAGGTGAATTTAAGCCGCCGAAAAGCAAAACATACTTTATTCCCCATTCCTCTATTGCATCTTTAATGAAGTATTTTATTTTCTCTGGCTTATCTCTCCCGCTATATAAAGCGTATATTTCTTCAGTTGTTTTTACAATGGTGGAAACACCCATGCTATTTTTATGCTCTGCAAGTCTCTGAGCCTCTTTTTCAAACTCCAGAGGCGTTATTATAACCATATCATAAGCACTTTTCTCTGGCAACGTTTTTTGTGGGGGTGTATACTCAATTTTAATTTCTGCTTTATCTGCTTTCTCTATTTTGTTTAAAGCGGGGGCATATCTTACAGGATAAATGTGAATGGCAACAAATGTAACTCTCTTGCCATTTTCATTTAAACCACATCCAACCCTGTAACTATACCAGCTTGATGGGAAAAATTCCTTGCTTTTATATACGCTCATATCAAGTTTTGGCAGTGCCGCCTTCACCCCATAAGGCTTGAGAGGAAGGGGACCAAAAGAGGGTCTTATTTTAGCATTTAATTCCATTTCTTTTATACCCTCTATTTTCACTTCCACCTTTTTTACCCTTACTCCAAATGGCAATTCAACAACCCTATCGATTTTTGGCAATACTGGCTTGCCTGGCGAATAGTAATAGGAGGCACCCTCCATTTCCACGGCAACATATTCATTTTCATGTTTTATAGCAAGGGCTGGAAATTCAAGTTTTATTTTCTCCACCCTCACACCTTTTTCTGGAAAAGCTCCTACAGTTCCTATCACTAATAAGGCAACAAGTGCAACAGATAAAATATTCCTCCACTTCATGTTTCCTTTATTGCTTTTTTGTTTATAATATTTTGTGCTAAATCAGTGATTCAAATTCTCATCTCTTTTTCACTTTTCATAGGCAGTTGTTTTCATTCCTCCCTTTCCATGCTCCTGAGGTAAATTTTTATGTTTTCCTTATGCTCCATAAATTTTTTGAGTTTTTCTATAACATGCTTTGGCAGAGTTTCATTTTTTATATCATTAGCCACTTTTATTAAATCGATTTTCGCGTACTTATCATAAAGCCCTTCTTTCCTGAGTATGCTTTCAACAACAACCTTATCTTTAAAGTGAATGTTATGATAAATTTTAATATTCGCTACTCTATCGCTTCCATAAACATACTGCACCTCATTTTTTCTTGCATATTCCACCAGTTTTTTCCTTATTTTTTCTCTTTCTTCTTCCAGTTCAGCAATTTTTTGACTCAGCTCCCAGTATTTATTGACTAGAGTAAAACCACCTTCATGGAGAGCTTCCTCAGGCTCCATCTCCTCCAGCCTATATTCATGTTTGAAAAGAGGGCATAATGGCCTGTAGCTGCAATAAGGGCAGAGAGAGCTTTCGCGAGGCGGAAAATCGTTTCTTTTTCTTGCCTCCTCAATTTTTTCTATTCTTTTTATCACTTCTTCTCTTGCATCTTCATAACTCGGTTTTCTAAGCCTTATTTCTTTATTGAAGGCAAGAAAGTGCCATACTAACTCGATGTCTTTCACACCATATAAATGATCGAGAGCTATTGCATATAGAGCGAGCTGGCAATCCTCCTCTATCTCCTTTCTTGTAGGAAGATAGAGAGAGGTTTTGTAATCATGCACTTCATAAACACCATCAACTTCTGTTATTCTGTCTATTATTCCCGAAACCCAGTATTTGTCATTTAATGGAAAAAATACTCTTTTTTCCAGAGCAATTGTTCTTCCCTCATCAAATGGCTTGTATGTATTGTAATAATCTACAAGATAGCGTTGTCCCATTATTCTGTAATTTTCAGCATCATATTCTTTGGCAACAAAAATTGTATCGCTCATCTCCCTGCGCCATCTCTCATTATAAAACTCAAGGAGTTCTTCAAGCGAAAGCAATTTTCCAAATAACTTGTCTCTGTAAAGTTTTTCCAATGCTTCATGAACTCTGCTGCCAAGAAACATTTCTATGCTGCGGCGCGGCGGCTTTATTCTATCAATATAGGCAAGTTTGAATTTAAGCGGGCATGATTCGAAAGATGAGATGGCTGAATATGAGTAAATCATTATAATGGTAAAGTTGCAGGAAATTAAAGCTTATTGATGCACTTTTTCAAAATGCACTTCTTCCAGTGATGCATCCCAGTATACCTTGTTGTCTACAGAATAATGTATAATTCGAAGAGCACCTCCCCCTTTAATTTTCAATAAACCATCTTCAAAAACCAGCACTTCTATCTCGTAACTTTTATTCCCCACCTCCATCGGAATTTGCACCTCTTTTGTTTTATCCGCAGCAATCTTTCCTATTTTCACCTCATTTCTGGCTACAGCAACCCCCTTCCATCTTTCCATCAAATATGCGATAATTTTTATATTGCCTGATTCACTGCCCACATTCGTAAGATAAATTATTGCTGAAACATTTATTGTTTCTCCTTTTCCCTCCTCCTTTAATAGATACATTGCATCCACGCTCAGTTCATTTCCTTTTGCTTCCCCTCCAAATGAATATAACATGAAAGCTGCAAGAATTATAAGGGCAGCTATCCCAACCACAATCACATATTTCATCTTACTTTTCATCATATAGTATAACCCATTTCCCAAAAATTTTTTTCGTTGTCGTTAGCATGAAAGATAACTTGCATAATCGCTTTTAATAAAAGTCCTCATCTATTTTTTCATTCATTGTATTTTGCACCATCTCCTCCTTCTCAATTTCCTTTATATATTCATCATAAAAATGGATCTTCGCGGGTATGGCAAATGGGGCGCCAGGATATGTTATTAAAGCCTCTCCCACTTCCAGTGTCTGTATTTCCTTTTCAAGTTTCGAAATATCCTGTTTGGCAGATGATTTTAAAATATTCCTGTCTCCCTCATCAGCCAATCCGAGTATAAAAAATGTGTTAAACTGGCTTAGCAACTCCTCTTTTATCAATTTTGGCTGCTGCGTTATGGCACACAATCCCACCTTAAATTTTCTTCCCTCTCTTGCTATCTGGGCAAATATGCCATCCTGCAGCACTCGTTGCGCCTCCTCGATTGTTATAAGGAGAGGAGGGATTTTTGAGAATTTTTCTTTATTTCTGAAAAGCCTCTTATTATGATTGAGAATTTTTCTGGCCATCACAACGCCCACCAGCAATTCCTCATATTCATATAGGCCTGAAGTATCAATCAAAACAACTTTGCCGGAGAGTAAATTTTCTATGATACTATCCGTTGTGCTAACTTCCTCATCCATATGGATGATATCCGATGACAATATTCTTTCCGCCCTTCTTTTCAGCACGCTGAAAGTTATATCCTGTATCCTTCTTTCGAAAATTTCAGAAAGCTCTTCCACGCTTCTTTCATATAATTCAATGAGCCATCTTCTCCCAAACCTTGATTGCAATGCATATAATGCTTCACGCTGTGCCTCGCTGAAATTAAAAATATCCTCAATATCAGCAACACTTATTTCATAAGCCGATATCTTAAGGCTATTAATGCCGATTGAAGGATTGGAAGAATATACCACAAGCCTTTCTGATGCCATCGGATGGTGCTTCAGCCCCTTTCCATAACTGCTTCCCTCATAATATTCCCCATGAGGGTCTATTATAAGAATACCGTATCTACCAAGCCTCATGGCGGAGGCAGCGAGAACACGCATCAGATTGCTCTTTCCCATGCCTGTGGTGGCAAAAATTCCGATGTGATATGGAAGTAACTCCCCCTTTATTCCAACTTTCACATCTATTTCTTTTTCCCCACTTCTCAATTTTCCTATCTCTATATCCCCCATGTATTTTTCCAGAAATTTATAATCCTCGCTACATGCCCTCCTGACTGCACAGAAATGGGATGGCAACGTTTTAGGCTTGTAAAATTTTCCATTTTTTACATAGCCGAGTGGCTTGCATATACATATCTTGAACAACCTCCTCTCCTTTTCCCTTAAATCATACTTCTCTTTCCTTTCATCAAGTAAAAGCATATCGCCCGCCGTCTTTATCCCCCATTTTTCCGCCCCCTCCTGCCCGTAGTGTATATCCACCACCCTCAGGAAAAATAAAGCCTTCTTTTCTTCATCGTCTGCAACAAGAATTTCTCCTATCTTAACATCCTCTCTGTAATTCAGCCTGAAAATTATTTCGCCCACACTCTTTCCAATTATTCTTCCTATCATGTTATCCCTCCAGATGCTCGTGATAATCATAAAACAGGTTTTCTATATCATCGATGCTGATTTCCTTTTCTCTCGCCATCTTTATCAATGAATATCTGAGATATTGCGCTTCATCACCATCAATCTTGACAATTTTGTGAATTTCAGCCAGCGGATATGGATAACCCAAACAGCTCACATCATTACAAAATGCTGCTATTTCTGCCAGAATTTCTTCGACATCATTTCCATGATAATCTACCCTGAAGACAAATCTTGCATATGGATGGAATTTTACAGCATATGTTCCTCTTTCTATCTCATAATACCATCTTTTACCCTCCATTATTTCGTCACCAAATCTCTTTATAAGGAGAAGGAGAGGAACATTTCCTTTTTTCAGCCCACTCTTCTTACTTATTCCCACCACTCCTTCTTTATTATTCTTAATGCATCCATCAATTAAAACTAATCCATCAAGATTTTCAGCAACAAGCATTTCCTCCTTTTCCCTTTTTTCATCATTTACTGCATCTCCATTTTCCTCAAAAATGAAGTCTATTACTACTTCTCCAACATTTCTTTCTATAATTTTTTTCTCATCTGCATGCACATAGCCCACACGCCTCGCATATATGGCAAAGGAATATGCATCGAAAAGTTTAACAGAACTACCATCTACCGCATATACCTCTCCATACTCTTTACTCTCAAAAGGTATGAAATTATCTTTTGATAACTCTATTTTCTCTTCCACAATTTTCCTAAGATAATCTACCGCCTCCTCAATGTTCATCAATTTGTAATGGCTATTGATTTAAATCAATTCTCCATTCTGTATTCCACTATTATCCTGCCTTTATTATCAACGAGGCGGCGCATCTTGCCCTTGCCATAAATCTTTAAACTCTCTCCAAAGTTATCTATATGAACCCATCCCCTCATGGGAATTTATCGGATAATATTTTATAAACCTTTCCATTTTTGTTATCATGTACTGTGTTGTGATTACAACATGTAAAAAAGATGATGAGAAAAGGATTATAGATGCTCTTATTTCCTCTCGCCTCGCAGCCTGTATTAACAGCTGGCAAGTGAAATCTACATATATATGGAAGGGAAAAGTTGAGGAAGATGAGGAATACATTCTTTTCATAAAGACAAAAAAAGAGAAGTATAAGGAAGTTGAGGAAAAAATAAAGAGTGTGCATTCATATGAAGTGCCTGAGATTATTTGCTTCGATATTAAAGAAGGAAATGAAAGCTATCTTAAATGGATTGGCGAGGTGGTGAAATGATTATTACGCTTACAACTGATATTGGATGGGAATATGCAGCAGAAATGAAGGGAAAAATTCTGAGTATAAATCCAGATGCGAAAATAGTCGATATAAGCCACGAGATAATGCCCCAGAATGTAAGACAAGGAGCCTTCATTTTATACTCAATTGCACCTTATTTTAAAAAAGCAATTCATGTAGGGGTTGTGGACCCAGGCGTGGGAACGAGCAGAAAAGCCATAATAATTGAATGCAAGGGCAATGTGTATTTTGTTGGGCCCGATAACGGGCTTTTTATACCGGCAGCAAAGCGTCTCGGGATAAAAGGAGTGTATGAATTAAAAATACCTAAGAATGCATCTCCTGTTTTCCACGGTAGAGATGTTTTTGCTCCTGCGGCAGCAAAACTTTCCGCTGGGAAAAAGGCAAAGGAAATAGGAAAGAAAATTGATTCCTATGTCGATTTAGATTTTGGTGAGGCAAGTATAGAGGAAGGAAAAATAACTGGAAAAATTCTATTTATTGACCGATTTGGCAATATAATAACAAATATTGAAGGCAAAAATATTCAGCAGGAAAATTTTCATGTTAAAATAGGGCTTGTTGAGCAGAAAGTAAGGCTGTATCCATCATATGGATATGCAAAGAAGGAGGAAATTCTTGCCACCATAGGGAGCAGTGGATTTCTCGAAATTGCAAGGAGGGAAGGAGATGCTTCAAAATATTTCAGTGCAAAACAGGACATGAAGATAGAAATATTTTTTTAATGCTTCCTCATTATATTTGCATGAAAAAAGTAGTAGCTATATTGCTGGCTAGTTTGTTGGCTTTTACTGTGTCTTTTGCGAGCAACGGCAAATACATCAATGATGCAGTAAAAATTTCTGTTGATTTACAGGAGGGCAACAGCTATATATATGCCCTTGCCCCCAACTGCCAGACATTCCGCCTTGCTGGCTATCCAATGCTTCCTTACTATGTTAAAACATATGAATTTCCAGTAGGAACAAAAATAGAAAAGGTAGAGGTAAATGCAAAGGGCATCGAAGAAATACATCTGGATAAAAAAATTGCGCCTGCGCCGCCTGCTGTGGTGAGAGGAAGCAGTGTGTTGCCAAAGGCAGAGGAGGGAAAGATATATTCGCAGGATGTTTTTTATCCAGAAAAGTGGTATGAGTACAGGATAGGCGTTGGAATAAAAGGCGAGAGAAGAGTTGTCTTTCTTTCATTGCATATATATCCAATGAGATACAATGCATATCGCAATGTTGCTGAGGTGGCTGAACAATTCAACATAAATATAAAATATGAACTTCCTGAAAAAGCAATGTTGAATAAAGATGAATATGATTTGCTTATAATAGCACCCGAAATGTTTAGCGATGAATTGCAGCCTCTTATCGAGCATAAGGAAAGTCATGGGATAAAAACAACGCTGATGACTGTGGAAAGCATTCTTTCAACTTATAGCGGAAGAGATGATGCAGAGAAGGTGAAATATGCCATTAAAGATGCGATAGAAAGTTATGGAATAAAATACGTGATGCTCGTGGGCGGCTTAGATTCAATGATAAAAAGCGATACATGGCTTGTTCCTGTGAGATATAGTCATCTCGATGATCAGGCAGAAAAATCCTATCTAACGGACTTGTATTTTGCCGACGTATATAAATATGAAGATGGTCAGCCAGTCTTTGATGACTGGGACAGCAATGGCAATGGAATATTTGCAGAATGGAGTATGAGGGGCAAGGATATAATGGATTTATACCCTGATGTTTATGTTGGCCGCCTTGCTTGCAGGAGCGAGAAAGAAGTGGAAATAATGGTGAATAAAATAATATATTACGAGCAAAATACCGCTGGCTCTGGATGGTTTAAGAGAGCCATCCTTATTGGCGGAGACACTTTCGATGATACAGCAACAACCAACTTTTATGAAGGGGAGGTTGCAAATCAGGCTTTCCTCGACAATTTGCCAGATGATTTCACTGCCATAAAGGTGTGGTATTCAGAAGGGAACATGAAACAGAGCAACGTTATTGATGCCATAAGTCAGGGAGGCGGCTTTTTACACTTCTCTGGCCATGGAAGCCCTGGAGAATGGCTGGCAAAGAGCTTTGAGGGAGGACAGGCAAAATACATACTTGGCCTCGACATATATCACATGCCAATGCTCAAAAATGAGGGAATGTATCCTGTTACCATAATAGGCGGATGCCACAACAGCATGTTCAATGCAACGCTCTATGACAGCATAACTGAAATCATAAAATCGATCATACTTAAATACATCCTTGGCAAACCATTCACAACATGGTACTGGATTCCATGCCCAGAATGCTTCGGATGGTTCATCGTCAGGCAGCCAGCAGGAGGAGCCATAGCAAGCATTGGCTGCACTGGTCTCGGATATGGAACAGTAGGCGATTACAATGAAGACGGCATTCCAGACTGCATACAGGCTTTGCTTGGATGGGCAGAGGTGAATTTTGCAAAGTTTTATGCAGAAGGCATAGATATGCTTGGAATGACTCACTCAACTGTCATAACAGAATACATAAATACTTTTGACTGCAATAAAGACAGGACAGATAGAAAAACCGTTGAGGAATGGGTATTACTTGGAGATCCAACACTAAAAATAGGAGGATATGAGTGAATCTTCTTCTCCCTTTTTATTTAATTAAAAGTTATCTTTCTGATGTTGAAAGGCTGAGGGAAAAGGAAGAGGATATAGAAAGATATAGAGAAAAAAGTTTTAGGCATGTTTTAAAACTTGCATCAAAAACTCCAATGTACAGGGAAAAATATAAAGGAATAGATTTGGATAAAATATCTCTCGAAAATATTAATGAGCTTCCTTTACTTACGAAGCAGGATTTA
>JAGHBD010000104.1 GCA_021161135.1 Thermoplasmata archaeon | reverse complement strand
TGCCAACACCTTATTAAATTTATTTAAATTTTTCAAAAATGCTTGCAATTTGTTAATCAACTGGATGAAATATTTTTAAACCAGTGCCATTCTCCATTTATGCAATCTCTACAAGAATTACATAAAATTCTCCGAACCCAAGGATATGCAATAGTTGGAAAACACTCTGCAGTAAAACTATGCCACTGGCTGAGAAAAAGTTTATTGGAGAATAGGCCATGTTATAAAAACACATTTTACGGCATAGAAAGTCATCGCTGCCTGCAGATGACCCCTGCCGCCTTTCACTGTACCCAAAAATGTCTTTACTGCTGGCGTTTCCAGGGTTTCACTCTCACAGAGTTAAGTGATGAAATTGATGAGCCCTCGTATATTCTAGAGAAGAGCATTGAAGAACAGCGCCGCCTCCTGACTGGCTATAAAGGCGATGAAAGAGTCGATTTAAAAAAGTGGGAGGAGGCGATGGAGCCGAAGCATGTTGCATGCTCTCTTACAGGGGAACCAACTCTCTATCCTCGCCTGAGTGAATTCTTTGAGGAGTGCCACAAAAGAGGGATGACAACCTTTCTTGTAACCAATGGGACAAATCCAGAGGCTATTGAAAACATGGATGTTTTGCCCACACAGCTATACGTAACAGTTGCTGCCCCAAATGAGGAGATTTATAAAAAGCTATGCGTACCCTTAGTGGCGAAAGGATGGGAAAGATTGAATAGAACTTTGGAACTCCTGCCATCTCTTGATACGAGAACAGTTATAAGACATACACTCGTTAAAGGATGGAATTTAGGATATGAAAAGGAATATGCAAAACTTATTGAAAAGGCAGAGCCATGGTTCATTGAGCCAAAAGGATATATGTATGTTGGTTATTCCCGGCAGAGAATGAGTATGGAGAATATGCCATCTCATGAGGAAATAAAAGAATTTGCTCAAAAACTTGCAGAACTTACAGGCTATAAAATCGAGGCAGAGAGAGAGGACTCGAGGGTTATTCTACTTGGAAAGGGAAAGGAGAGGAAAATAAAATGAGCGATTATCTCCTCATTTTACTGCTGATTTTTGCATTTGGAATAATTATTGCTATGGTGGCAAGTAGGAAAAATTTTGCTTTAGCAATTTTAACTGGCTCCCTGATAATATCTGCATCCATACCTCAGAAACTCCCAGAAATTGTTGTGAAAACTGCCAGCGATTTCAGAGTGATAGCTCTGATAGCAATTGTTGTCATGATAAAAATGCTTGCGGTAATCCTGCAGGAAAGTGGTTTGTTGCAGGGCGTCATAGATTTAATGCAGAGAAAATTGTCATATAAAGGCATGCTCATTGCCATTCCATCTGTTCTTGGATTGCTCCCTGTACCAGGTGGTGCCCTCCTTTCCGCTCCTCTTATAGATATACATGGAAAGGCAGCAGGCGTGAAAAAAGAGCAGCTTATGGCAATAAATCTGTGGTATCGCCACATATGGTTCATCATTTTCCCGCTTGCCACCCCTCTTGTATTGCTGGCGGATTTATCTGGCTATAACATATTTACAATCATTGCCCTTCAGGTGCCAATATTCTTCCTTCTGTTTTTCATCGGCTACCTGTTCGTAATAAAAATCAAAAAAATCGATGAAAATGTGGGCAGCGAGGGCGGCGAAGCAAAAGGCTTGATTCCCATAATACTTCCTGTTGGAATAGCAACTCCACTCTCCTTTTTTATTTCAACATACGCTGCCTTTCTAATTTCTCTCCCTACAGGAATTGCTGCTGCACTTATTATGGCAAAGAAAAGAAACATAAAAACGCTAAAAAAAGGTATATCAGTTAGTCTTGCAGTGGCAATATTCGGTATAATGCTCCTCAAAAACATAATATTTGCCTCGGGTATTCCAGAAGTGATTTCAACCCATCTTTCTCATTTTCCTGCTGTTATAACAATAGCCTCTCTTTCCTTTATAATTGGGTTTGTTACAGCCCACAATCTGGCGGCTGTAGGCATACTTTATCCAATTCTTTCTCCTCTTCTCACAGATGTTTCAATGGTATCCTTGCTTTATGTTTCATCTTTTATGGGCTATCTCATTTCTCCCATCCATCCATGCGTTGTTTTAACTTATGACTACTTCAAGCCAAAATTTACGGATGCGTACAAGCTTCTCATTCCTCCAGCAATTGCAGTTGTTATCATAGCATCTTTCTTCTATGGCATAATATAAATCGGGGGAATTTTGGTAAAAATTATAATTAAAACGGGAGAGCTGGACATTCGTAACAAAAATGAAAGGAAAGGTGTTGGTGGTGCTGACTGCTGTTGCTTCGATGGTGGCTGGTGTGGCAATAGTTGCGGATGCAAATTACATAAATGGCTATGAAAGCAAAACATGCAAATTTAATGGATATGTGATGGATACATCAAGCAAGTATAATGAAAGATGGTATGCAACAAATGAAGGAAAAGAGAGATATTTCTATTTGGTTGGAACTCGATTAAGTTTGGGACCATACTGGTATATATCGATTAGAGAAGTAACCTATGAGACAATTCTAAATGAACTTGAAGGAGCTAGTAGGCACAACGGCAACTATAACAGGCTGCATACATGACGCATTTTTGTGAAAATAATCAGTATTCTATATAAACGGCATGCTTTATAAAGAGTCGGGCAAACCATTTTGGGCAGGAGGACATCATTGCAATTGAGTTCTCTCCTCTTTTTATTTTTACAGCCAATAGAGAGAGATGATAAAGAGCATATAGAGGATAAGGAGGATAACACCAGTAATTTTCTTCATTGCCTTTCTTCTGATCATGAGAGGTGTGGCTATTGTAGCTATAATGAAAAAGAGGATAGCTGGGGAGGATACAGCAACATTTATTCTCCTTATCACAGCTGCTAACCCCAGCACAAGCGAGAGATTAACTATGTTACTCCCTATAACATTCCCAACAGCTATCCCATGGTGCTTTTTCACAGCCGCCGCAACTGAGGTAGATAGTTCCGGTAGAGATGTGCCGAGTGCCACAATACTTGCTGCTATAGCTACTTCCGTAACACCAAGATAATGAGCCATTTCGACAGCCCCTTTTACCATTGCTTCAGCCCCTACAGAAATACCTGCTAATCCTGCAAGAAATGTAAGAATTATGAAGAGAGATGGAAGCTCTACTTTCATTCCCTCCTCCGCCCTCCTTCCTCTTAAAGTAAGAAGGAAAAAGACGTAGAAGGCGATGAGGATAATTCCATCAAAAGTTTGCAGGGAGTCATCGAGGACAAGGAAAAGAGTTATGAAGGAGACGAGAAGCATGCTTACTGAATCCTTGAAGGCAAATCTGCTCGGCTTTATTGCTGAAATAATCATCGCCACTCCTAAAACAAGCAATATATTGGTAACATTGCTTCCTATCACATTCCCCCATGCCGTATCAGTATAACCCTTATAGGATGCCATGGCAGATATTGCTAACTCTGGCAAAGAGGTTCCGAAGGCGACGACGGTTATACCGACAGAATGCTCACTCATGCCAAGTTTAGCAGCTATTGCCACAGATGCTTCAACAAAAAAATCGCTCCCTTTTATGAGGACAAAGCAGCCAGCAATAAGGAATATTGGTGGGAGGAATATGGATGAAAATTTAGCAAAATACATGAGATATATGAGAATGGCGAGCAATGGAACGTAAAGGGCATCGATTTTTCTCATTTAAATCAGGGAAATATCATCAATGCAGTTAAAAATATTCATGATACATGTTAGCATTTGTCGGAAAAGAAATATTAAATGCTATGCGATATAGGGTTGAAATGAATATAGAAGGTTTGTATTCTGAAAGAGCAAATAAAATGCGTTCTTCTGAAATAAGAGAATTGCTCGAACTTTCCCAGCAGCCCGGCGTAATCTCTTTTGCTGGTGGTTTGCCAAATCCTGACGCCTTTCCTTCACAGCAAATAGGAGAAATTGTGAGCAGGATTTTAAAGGAGGAGGGAGGGAAAGCACTCCAGTATGGACCCACTGCTGGATTGAGAGAGGTGAGAGAAGGAATAGTGAACTATGTGAAGAAAGAAGGAATAAAGGCGAAAATTGATGATGTTTTCCTTACTGTAGGCTCGCAGCAAGCGCTGGATCTTGTGGGAAGAGTTTTCATTGATGAAGGCGATGTAATCCTTGTTGGCTTGCCCACATATCTTGGTGCAATAAATGCTTTTCTTGCCTATGGAGCCAAGCTTGTTGGAGTTCCTCTGGATGAAAATGGAATGCGAACAGACTTACTGGAAGAAAAAATAAAGGAATTGAAAGACAAAGGAGAGAAAGTAAAGATGATATATACTGTTCCAACATTTCAAAATCCAGCAGGTGTTGAGCTCTCTTTAGAAAGAAGAAAGGAAATGCTTGAAATTGCTGAAAAGCATGGCCTTCTTATAATTGAAGATGAACCATATCGCTCCCTCAGATTTGAAGGAGAGCCTTTGCCATCTATAAAATCATTTGATGAGAATGGCATCGTTATTTATATGGCAACATTTTCCAAAATACTGGCGCCTGGCTTCCGCCTTGCGTATGTTGTGGCGAATGAAGAAATTACGAGGAAAATGGTGATTGCTAAACAATCCGTTGATTTATGCACACCAACATTTACACAGCTTATCGCTTACTATTACATAAGGAACGGTTACATGGAGAGACACGTGCCCAGAATCATTGAAATGTACAAGAGAAAAAGAGACATAATGCTTGATGCCATGGAAAAATATTTTCCAGATAGTTGCAAATGGACAAAGCCGCGGGGCGGAATGTTTGTATGGGTTGAACTGCCTAAGCACATAAGCACAATAGAAATGTTCCAAGATGCAATAAAGGAAAAGGTTGCATATGTTCATGGAAAAGCATTTCATGTTGATGGAAGCGGCGAGAATACAATGCGTCTCAATTTCACAAATCCCTCTGACGAGTTAATAGAGGAGGGGATAAGAAGACTTGCCAAAGTGATAAAGGCGAGAATATAAAATTCTGCTTCCCTGTCTATTTGCTTTTAGCTGTTTCCTCAAAATTTTCGAAATATTTATATATGCTATATTGTTCTAGTATTTGATAGCAATTTGCTATCATAGGGGAGCGGGATTCGCCTCCTCAGAAAAACTCTACCCCGTCCCGTTCCCCCACCAATTTTGCTTCGCAAATAATTTATAGCTTTCTCTAATAAATGCACATGTTTAATGAGAAAGTAGAAAAAATGCCAAGAAAAAAATTGCAGGAACTGCAACTAAAAAGATTAAAGGCTATAGTCATGTATGCATATGATAATGTGCCCTTTTACAGAAAAAAATTTGATGAGGCTGGTGTTGAGCCAAATATAAAAAGTTTTGAAGATTTGGAAAAATTACCTTTTACAACCAAAGATGAGCTACGCCAAAATATGCCATTTGGCTTGCTTGCAAAGCCAATGGAAGAATATGTGGAGCTGCATGCCTCATCAGGCACAACAGGAGAGCCTATAACAGTATGCTATACAAGGCATGATTTGGAAATATGGGCTGAAGTGATGGCTCGCTGCCTGGCAATGGCCGGGCTGACAAAGAGAGACATTTTCCAGATTCCCATTCCATATGGTACATTTACAGGGGCATTTGGTTTTCATTATGGGGGGCAAAAAATTGGTGCCCTTATAGTGCCCACTGGGAAAGGACAGAGTGAGCGACAGATTAGGTTAATGGAGTATTACGGCACCACATTTATAGCAGGTATAGCATCCTACGCCTTACATCTTGCTAACGTTGCAAGAAAAATGGGCATTGAGCCATCTGAGCTGAATGTGAGAAATGGAATTTTTGGAGCGGAAATGTTCACCAAGGCAATGAAGGAGAGAATAATGAAAGAATGGAATATGGATGTCCATGATATTTATGGGCTAACCGAGATGTGTGGGCCAGGTGTATCTGCAGATTGTGATGAGCATGATGGCCTGCATCTCTGGGAGGATCACTTTTATGCAGAAGTAATAGATCCAAAGACGGGAGAGAGGACAGGTGTGGAGGAGGAGGGAGAACTTGTTCTGACAACTCTAACAAAGGAAGGTATGCCAATAATAAGATACAGAACAAGAGATATAACATTTTTATATGAGGGGATATGCAACTGCGGGAGAACTCATGTAAGACATGCACCAATAAAAGGAAGAAGCGACGACATGCTGATAATAAAGGGAACAAACATATTCCCGAGCCAGGTGGAGGAGGCAATAATGAAAAATGAAAAGGTGGGCAATAACTGGCTCATGATTGTTGAAAGAAAAGGAGACATGGATGAGGTTATTGTAAAAGTGGAGGGAAAAAAGAAATACAGCGAGGAGGAAAAGAAAAAGATAGAAGAGGAATTGCAAAAGGAAATAAAGATAATTACAACACTTGGTATGAAAGTTGAGATTGTCGAGCCAGATAGCCTTCCGAAGCACGAAGGAAAGGCAAAAAGGGTTATAGATAAGAGAGTAAATCAATGAAGTCAGATAATTTCATTCCATTTTCCCATCTCATTATATAATTTCCTCCTTTACTTTCTTCAAGCTTTGGAAGTTTTCTATAAAGCTCTTCATATTTTCCCTCCATGCCATCGATATTCATTGTAAATATTCTCCATGCATCTCCTCGCAACCCTTTAATTCTATATGCAAATATTGGAAGAACTTTTGAGATCTCACACTTCCTCTTCATTTCCTTCGCCTTCCTCTGCATTCTTCCGCCTTCATGGCTGAAAAGAATCTCTCTTTCTTTTCTCACCTTTATTTCAATTATGAGAGAAATGTCTCCTCTGATGGCAACAATATCTGCAATACCCAGCGAGCCAGCAGCCCTCACCGTTATAAATGGCTTTTCAATAATTTTTTTGTATTTTCTTTTTTCCTCCTCGCTGCAGCTCCTTGTGATTTTTTCTATAACCTCTTCATTTCCAGCCAGTATCTCCCGCAGCTCCCTCTCGTAAGCACTCATTAATCAATAGCCCCCTATTTTCAATGTTGGATCTCCAAGTAGCACAAAGCTCTGTATGGTATGGAGATGCCACCTCTGATATGGAATTTTGAAATGCTCTATATATCTTGCCACAGCATATCCCCAGCACTCGCCAAGAAATTCCTTTCCTTCTTCTCCATATGCCTTGAATAAGCCAAGTTGCATATATCCATAGCCCGATTCGACGCAATCTGGTTCATCTATGCCATCTCCGTCCAAGTCACCTTCGTTGCCTGGTGTAGCAACTGGAAAGGCTGTATAGCCAAAACTTGCTATCCCTCCTCCACCATACTTGCGGGCGAACCACCAGCTTAATCCTTCTGGAGCAGGTATTCCTCCTGTCCACGGATGGATTGTCAGACTAACGTTAAACATTGCTGTATGACATCCGCCTATTACAACTATCGGATATTCTTTATTGAAGAAGGTGGGCAAATCCCATATTCCTATGCCGGGCTCCCATTTATCAAAGCCATCTGGCTTATGAGTACTCCAGTATATCGGGCTTCCATGCCCATGCATGTGTATGAATGCCGCGCCATCTCCCAAAGCATCCTTTATTGTCTTTGCTGAAACATCTGTCTGGCTTGCATATACCTTTGCTGCTTCAAATCCAAGTAAATATTCCATGGTTTTGTCACAAACTATTTCTCCTTCTATGCCCTCCTGCTCAAAATTGTCTCCACCCACAAGTACTATTTTATTGCTTGCCTTGCTATTTTCGTAACTCATTATTTTTTCAACCATTATCTTTAATTCCACCTTGTTCCTGCACGCAAGGCGGCCAATATAAACATCCGGATATAAATCCATGTCATCAAGTAGTTCGCCGTAACTTCTCCATTCCGAGAATTTATTATTTGAATCTGTATCCCATGAAGAAAAGGAGTAGTTGGCATCATATATATCAGCGTAATATAAATCACTCACATATTTTGTTTCATCCACCCAATATACATGAGCATACCTTACAGGAATCCACCAATCTTCCCTTAAGCCCGGTTTCCTTCCTCCAACAAGCATTACATATTCTATACCCCACTCTTCGATGGCATTTTTAATGAAGTATTTTATCTTCTCTGCATCATCTCTTCCCTGCACAGCAAAATATTTTCCGCCATATATTTCATCCAAGCCCACAATTATTGTTTTTATTCCCCTCGCCTCTTTATGTTCTTTCAATGCCTGCAATTCATCCATCCATGAATCTGGAGCTATTATAAGGAAATCATACTCATCTTTTGTGAATAACGGCTTTTTAGGCGCTTCATATTTCACTGTAACCTCAAATTTATTCGCATAAAGAATTTCTCCTGCAACATATCTCACTGGGTAGAGGTGAAGGATGACAATAATAACATGCTCTCCATCCTTTATCCCTCCCATTGCCTCATAGCTGTACCATTTTTCAGGGTAAATGATGCCATCATCATAATTTCCTTCCTTTATTTCATAACCAGGTGGAGATGGAATATAAGATGCCTTCAAATGGACGTTTTCCATTTTTTCTACATGTATTGGCTTTGCTTCTATACTAAATCTGCTGCCAGCTGGAAAAACATATACTTTTGTATATACTGGAACCTCTGGCTTATTGGCAACTAACATAAGGGAAAGATTTGTTTTCTCTAAAGAGATGGTCTCGGCTTCTGCACTCTGCACAAATTTTTCTTTTGGTTGCATGTCGTTAAAACCTGCTATCCCACTAAATCCCAAAAATAATATTGCAACAAATATTGCCAGATATTTCATGCAAGTATAATGGCTAATGCATTTTTTAAGCTTTCTTATCTATCTTCCATATTTCGCCATTGCTTCGCCATACTCTATAACATGCCCTTCCATCGCTTTTTCCAAACTTTTCCTATCCGCCCCTTCCTCGATATCGAGCATGGTATCAAGAGCATATACATGAAAAATGTAGCGATGTGGTTTGCCCGGTGGCGGGCAGGGGCCACCATATCCAATGCGCCCAAAATCATTTATTCCCTGCTTTGCTTTAATGGGCTCATTCACAGTTCCTTCCTTCGGTATATTTTCTGGAATGGTGTTTGTTGGTTCTATATTCCATATCAGCCAGTGAGTAAATGTGCGGAAGGGGGCATCGGGATCATCCATAATAATGGCAATGGATTTTACCTCGCTACTTAAACCCTCAATATATATCTTTGGAGAAATATCCTTGCCATCGCACGTATATTTTTCGGGGAAAACATCAAAATCAAGTTTTACTGTGAGACTCTTTTCTTTCTTTACGCACCCCAAAATCGCTGCAACTATAATGAATAACAACATCCATTTCTCCATGCTAATTAATAGCAAAATCATATTAATTATTTATGTTTGCATTGCGGAATACAAAAATCTATTTAGTTTTCCACCATATTCTTTTGTGCCGCATAACAGAAGTAAAGAAGAACTGGAGCATTTCATAAGAAAGCTTGAGCAGCAGGCATTGGAGACGGCGGAGGAGAGAGAGCCGATATACATAAAAGCAGGATTAAAAGATGCCTCCCTTGTTTTAGATGTTGGATGCGGCAATGGAGCTGTTACGAGGGACATATGCAATCACACCAACGGCTTTGTCATTGCAATAGATGATTCAGAGGACATGATAGAAATAGCTAAAGAAATGCTCATTGGAGTAAGGAATGTGCAGCTCTGCCGAGGAGATGCTCATTCCCTTCCCTTTAAAGACGAAACTTTTGACATAGCGATATGCAATCTCCTCCTCATGTGGGTAAAGGATCCGCAACAGGTTGTAAATGAGATGGCAAGGGTTGTTAAAAAAGGAGGAAAAGTTGTTGCAAGTTTAGAGCCAGATTTTGGTGGTAAAATACACTGGCCCCCATATCCAGAAGTGGATGAAATTTTTGCAGGAAGAGCGATAAAAAATAGAGGTGGCGATCCATACATCGGAAGGAAACTGCGCATGCTTTTTGTGAGGGCTGGGCTTAAAACAGAAGTGGGATTGGGAAATTTGAGGATATGGAGCTGTGAGGAGGATAAAAAATCGTATATGAGGGCAAGGGATTTTTACTGGAATGTTTTAAGAAGAGAAGGATTAAATGAGGAGGAAATTAAAAAATGGGAGGAGCACTATCTCAAATCTATTGAGGAAGGCATAGAATTTAACTTCTTTCCCCAATTTTATGCAATAGGAGTGAAAAAATGAATCACGTAGGCATGAATTTTAAGAAACTCTTATTTCTCCACAAATAGGTGAATAAGAAAAAGTAGTAACAGAGAAATGATTATTCCTAAGAATCTGTTTTGATCAATTTGCCGCATAATAAAACATATGGCTGTAAATATAAAGGCGAATAAAAAGAGAATTCTACTCAAGACGCTGTGATTCATTTCTCCTCCTCTGATATATTTTGATT
>JAGHBD010000093.1 GCA_021161135.1 Thermoplasmata archaeon | reverse complement strand
CAATAAAGGGAAAGATAGTGGATATTTCTTCAATGAGCAGCCACGACGCAATGCTCGGCTTCCTTGCCGCCTTACTTGCAGCATCAATTTTTGTTACGCTCGCAACATGGAAAGAGCTCCCAGTTTCAACAACCCATGCCATCGTTGGTGGCGTTGCAGGCTTCGGTCTCGCCCAGGGTGGCATAGAAGCGGTGAAATGGGCGATGCTCGGCAAGGTGGCGGCGTCATGGGTTATATCGCCGCTGGCTGGAGCAGGTCTTGCCTTCATCATGTTTATGATAATAAAGAGGTTCATTTTTGATGCAAAGGAGCCATTTGTTGCTGCCAGAAAATTGAGTCCATTTTTTATTTCGCTGACCCTCTTCATAATCTTCCTGTCTGTTTTTATGAAAACAAGAGTTGGCACAATGCTTGGATACACAACGGAGGAATATCTTTTATTATCTTTAGCACTCTCAATTTTTCTGGGCGTGATCGGCTATTTCCTCCTGATAAGGCGAAAGGGTGTTAAAAAGAGGGTGTATGAGCTGGTTGAAGGGCTTTTCAGACGCCTCCAGATAATGACATCATGTTACGTCGCTTTTTCTCATGGTGCCAATGATGTGGCGAATGCTGTTGGACCTGTGGCAGTTATAATTGCATTTGCATGGAAGGAGGTTGATACCCTTTATCTTCTTGCATTTGGAGGTATAGGGCTTGCAATAGGAATAACAACATGGGGGTATAAAGTTATAAGAACTGTTGGAGGAAGAATAACAGCATTGACAAATACCAGAGGCTTTAGCGTTGATTTTGGAGCAGCTACAGTTGTGCTGGTTGCATCAAAACTTGGTTTGCCAATTTCAACAAGCCATACGGTGGTTGGAGCAGTTATAGG
This sequence comes from Thermoplasmata archaeon, assembly GCA_021161135.1. Classification (GTDB taxonomy): domain Archaea; phylum Thermoplasmatota; class E2; order UBA202; family JdFR-43; genus JdFR-43. Next base: position 12,472 of record JAGHBD010000093.1, on the reverse strand, counting down.
TGTGGGGCTTGCAAGAGGCTTGGATGCTGTTGATTTGGGAGTTATTAAAAATATAATTTACTCATGGCTCCTTACCCTGCCATTTACAGCCATAGTATCGATATTAATTTATATGGGGTTGAGAATAATATTCTGATGCCAAGAGTAGCTGTAGGCAAAGTATATAGAAAAAAATCACCATTCGAAGGTTTGCTTCAGCATATGAATAAAGTAAAGGAGTGCGTTGAGTTGTTAAAGGAAGGTTTTTTTAAATATGTAGATGGAAACTTTGAGGAGTTTGCTGAAGTGGCAAAAAAAGTATCCGATTTGGAACATGAAGCTGATTTGATAAAGGGTAATATTCGTGCTCATCTTCCTCGCTCAATTTTGATGCCTGTGGATAAAAGAAATTTTTTATGGCTTCTAAGAGAGCAGGATGCAATTCTTGACCATGCTGAAAATCTTGCCCAGCTCCTTGATTTGAGACATACTAAAATACCGGAAGAAATAAAGGAAGATTTCAAGAAGCACATGGAGAAAGTGGCAGAAACAATTGGGGAGATGGAAAAGGCAGTGGGAAATTTAAGAGATTTAACTGAAACAGGATTTGGGAATAAGGAAAGAGAAGAAACAAAGGAATACATTCATAGAGTTCATAAAAGGGAATGGGAGGCTGATCAAATAAGATACGAGATTACCAAAAAAATTTATGAGATAGAGGATAAACTTTCTCCAATGGATGAATATCATTTGCTTAAAATAGTGGACTGGATAGATGATATGGCTGACCATGCCGAAAATGTTGCTGATTGGTTGCGAGCTATGATTGCAAAATGAAGGCTTTAGAAGAATTTGCCGCCACTTTTAAAAGGGATGTACCCAAAAGAGTAAAAAAGCCAAGAATATGGAAGGAAAAAGATGTTCTGGATGGCAAAATTGTTGATGCATTTGTTGTTATTTTGCGAACCGTTGGCTGCAAATGGGCTCATGATTCAGGCTGCCTTATGTGTGGATATTTTAAGGAAACATACGATGCTGGCAAAGAAGAAATCTTAAAGCAGGTGGAAGAAGCGTATAGCCATTACAATGGCGAGGAAATTGTGAAAATATTTACTTCAGGAAGTTTTTTGGATAGCAAAGAAATTCCTCTGGAATTGCAGGAATTGATATTGAATAAATTTGCGAAAGCGAAAAAAATAATAGTCGAGAGCAGGCCAGAATTCATAGAAAATCTTGAAAGGATAGAAACAAAGGCAAGACTTGAAGTGGCAATGGGGCTTGAATCAGCCAATGATAGAGTGCTCGAATATTCCATAAACAAGGGCTTTACATTTGCTGAATGGCGGAAGGCGGCGGAGAAAGTAAAGGAATATGGAAAGGAATTGAAAGTGTATATTTTGATTAAACCACCTTTCCTGACAGAAAAGGATGCCATCGAAGATGCAGTGAGGAGTGTGGAAAAAGTAAAAGATATTGCAGATACAATATCCTTCAATCCAGTTGCAATACATAGCAAAACCTTAGTCGAGCTTTTATGGAGGAAAAAACTATACACCCCTCCATGGCTCTGGAGCGTGGTGAAGGTAATTGAAGATGCAGCGGAAATTTATGATGGTTTGATAAAATGTGATGTTGTTGCAGGTGGAAAGGCGAGAGGGGCACATAATTGTGGCGAATGCGATGCTGCATTCATTAAAGCAATCAGGGATTTTTCACTGAGTCAAAAAATTGATGTATTCAAAAAATTGGAGTGTGAATGTAGGGAGGAGTGGCTTGATTTGCTGGAAATAGAAGAGTTTCTCAAGGGTTAGAATTTTCTGAGTTTTCTTCTATCTATTTTCACGCCAGTTGGAGTTATTATGAAATGATTTCTGTCAAGGCCTGCGATATCCCCATTTATATCCTTTGCAATTCTTTTTAGCTCATTTGTCACTCTCTCAAGCTCTATGTCGTCAACTGAAAGTGGAGTAACGTCTAATATAAGCAAATTACCTTCATAAACATATTTTGCGAATTCCTTTAAATCATCGTATTTCTGCAACTCGGCCACTTTAACATACATTTTTGCTTCTGGCAGCTCCTCCCCTCCTATATCCTCCAGGTCAATATACTCCTCCTTTCTCTTTCCAAATATCATCTTAATCATTTTAGAAATGCATTGCATTTATAAAAACTTTTCAAAATTTGTAAAAGGAGAGAAAAATATAGAGAGCCATAACAAACCACACTATGCTGCCCACATATAGCCATACATTGTATATTTCTGCCATAGCCCCTCCTATTATGAGAAGCCAGGGCAACACAAACGCTATTACTGCATACACTATGTTTTTCAGCTTCATTGAAGGTGTATGTGTTTCCAGAATAAAAATCTTAGGATTTTTTAGTTTGCATCCAAAGCATCGAATCGCAAATATTTAAAAAATAATTTCTTTACATTGTAAGGGCGCGTGGCCTAGCCTGGATAGGGCGCTGGCCTTCTAAGCCAGTAGTCGCGGGTTCGAATCCCGTCGCGCCCGCTTTATACATTCACCATAGCCCAAATTCCTGCAATTTCTTTTTCTGTCTCTCTTTTTCAAGGAAACGATATACTGTACTGTGATTTGCTCCCTCAAGAAGCATCTCTATAGCCTGCTTTGCCATCTGAAGTTCATCTATTCTGCCTATGATGGCAACAGTATGGCCATATACAGAGATATAAGCACCTGTCATTTCTTCTATTAACTTTCTTGCCTTCCCTCCTTTCCCTATTATTCTACCGGCAATTCTTTTCACATGCTCCTTCTTCTTTCCCACCCAGTCGCGCATATCAAGCAACTCAAAATAATATTCATCGTTGAAGAGAAGGAGTGCTTTATCTGGAGAAAAGCCTCTTGCTATAGCCCTTACAACATTTTCTGCTTCCATTTCTCTGAGAGAATCATCTCCTTCTATCTTTACATCACCTGTAGATGAATCTATCTCAAGCTTTACGCCATGCTGCTCTATTTTTTCCTTTACTTCTCCATTTTTTCCTATAAGAACGGCAACCCTCTCCATCGGTATCTTAACATATCTCATTTTAACCCTCCAGAATATATTTCAAAACTTCCTGCTCATCAACTTCAATATATTTCTTAAAAAATCTCACAATATTTTTCACATCCCTTTGCAAAAATTCCATAGCCATCGGATTATCTCTACTTACCGTTTGACCAACATCTATTATAACTGGCTCTCCATTATGCATCAAAACATTATATTCTGAAAAATCGGCATGAACCAGCGCCGCCTTATGAAACATGAGATGGAGATATTTTTTTATCTTTTCAAAAACTTCCTCTGCATTTTCCAGAGGGGCGTCTTTCAGCAGCGGCGCCGGCTGCTCCTCCGTGCCTATATATTCCATGACTATCACATTGCCTTCTCTTGCAATGGGCTCTGGCACCCTTACACCAGCGTTATATAGCTTTTTTAGATTGTTGAATTCTTTGAGAGCCCATGCGAATATTATGCTTCTCCTATCCTTTTTTACTTTTTGAGGAGATTCATACATGAGATATTTTGAAATGCTTCTGAATGTAGCTGTGTTTATACGATATATTTTTACTGCTATAAGCTCATCTTTTCTTCTTGCCCTGAAAACGTTTCCTTCCTTGCCAGTAGATATGGGAAATTCGAAAGTATCTATGTAGCCATTATTCATCAATTTCCACAATGATTGGAGAGTTGCTTTTTCAAAAACTTCTCCTTCAGTAATACTCATTAATTTTTCTACTTTAGCTTCCCAACTCATATAAATCCGCTCAGGCTTTCAGGTATTAAATTTCTCCTAGCCAGATTTGCTACCTGTGTTGGAGTGTAACGATAAACAACATCTGCCTTCTCCTCTTGAAAATCCCACGGTTTTATTATTAATAAATCGCCAACTTTAATCCACTTTCTTTTTCTTATTTTACCAGGTATTCTTGCAAGCCTTGCTTTTCCATCCTCACAAATTATTCGCAACCTTCCTCCCCCCATATGCTGCTCAACAATAGCCATCATCTCTCCTTGCTGTCTATTGGGTAAAGGAACTCGCTGTTCCACTTCCTCTTCCATTATATGGTTAATTTACATCAGGTATAAGAATATATCGGAAAGAATTAGAGAAAATAAAGGGGATAGCGCGGGGAGCGAGATTTGAACTCGCGCGGGCATTCGCCCACAGGATTAGCAATCCTGCGCCGTACCAGGCTGGGCCATCCCCGCTCGAAAGAGAAATTAGGCAGCATTAAAAAATTTTTTCTATAAGGGCTTTTTCATAATCCATCACCACATACTTCTTCCCCTTTTTTCGCCACTTCATGTCCTTCTTTCTCCAGCGGTTTTTTATGTCCTTCCAAGCCTCCTGGATATTTTTCGTTTAAAAAGCCACCTGTTTTCAGGGTTCGCCAGTAAGGAGTGATATTCTTTTCTCCTTCTCTCCTTGCCTCTTCCGCTGCATTGGCGGCAATCCATATAAAAATGCCTATGGTGAGAGGACAGGCAATTATGGTTCCATGCTTAGCTGCCAACACTCGCCTTATAATATCTGTCGTGATCAATTTTCCATGCGGAACTTTTCTCATTACCTCATCAACTTCAAGAGGAGAAGGAATTAGCATCGTTCCTTTGCCCCATTTCTTCTGGAGTTTTTCAGGGATTTCTGTAATTTTTGGCAAATCTTTTGTATCGTACAATTTTTCTCTCCAACTCGCCATTAATATGTATCTGGATTCCTTAAATTAATCATTCGTTTCTCCATTTCCTCAAGTTTTGTTATCGCTACTTTTACGATATTCCTCTCTCCTCTTTCATTGGGAAATAAAATTCTGTATATTTCTCTTGCCAGCCTGCATTCTTGTATATTTATTAAAAAAAGACCATGGGGTAAGAACATAAACGGATATATTCTGCAGACGGTAGGGCGTATCTCATATATCTCGCATTTTCCTTCGACAAAAAAGGGGCATGCACCATTTTTATTAAACATTTTGGCATATTTTCCCAACCTCTTTACATCTTCTGGCAGTAAAAGAGGAGATTTACAGCATTTTCCGCATCTCTCACACGCATCTATCTTTTCTGTTATTTCTTCACACAACTTGAGGACTTTATCCACTAAAGCCCTCATTTCAAAAATGCGGAAATATCTCTGCGATAAAAGTTTTACTGTACCTCCGCCCCGTCAAGGTGAATCACTGCTCCTCACCTCTCCGCAGGCGGAGGCATTCAAAAAATTGCATGAGAAATTTATCTCTTTCGATTTATATAATAAGGTTGGTCAGAAGGCTTGCTATTCATCATCAAATCAGCCCTAGCAAGCTTCATCATCCAATAAAATGATGTGGGAAGGATATTATAATCTTTTGTGGCAGATTAAAGTATTATTGGCGGCTCTGCAAAGAATTTCTTTTCAAAGAATGCTGGGTCTATAGTAGCCCAGTCGTTGAAATCTCCTTGCCCGTGGCTTCCATCTGAATAATCAATGAGACTCCAAGCATAGCGATAGTTCATACAGCTTTTATAGTTGGCGTATTTATCCCATCCATCATACCATGGACGTGTGGATGTAATATTATCGCAACCATGATATGTATGCCAGAAAATACCGAGGGTATGTCCGAGTTCATGCATGAAAAGGCTCGCCATTGCAGTTTCTCTGGCAAGAGGGGTAAAGCGATAATTTTTTATTACTCTGGTGCCAATAACAAAACAGTTGAAAATATCCTCATTGGTTGGCCAGTAGGAATAGCCTGCCACATTTTTCTTTGACGGAAATGTGTAATGAACGAATACACAATATCTGAATATTCCCCGCCTCCATTCATTTTGACCGTCGTGTAAGAAATATTTCTTGTAATAATACGAGAGCTTTTCAGGAGTATAGAATTTTTCATACGGCAGGATTTCGCCGCCTCCGCCCATGAGGCCGTCGTCGATGTGGAGCATAAAATTGTGTTTTGTGAATGCGGAGATGACTTTTTCCTTTGAATATTCTGGGAAAGTAGTGTGGCCGAAGAATCTATTTTTCATGAAATCTACCTCAACGAATATATCTGGGCGGAAAGGGTCAGCATGCCATTCAGCCATCATATATTCCTCAATATTCTGTATTCCATCTCCATCCACATCAATTTCAGAGTGATTTTCTGGTTTGAATGGATCATAACCCCATTTATCTTCCCATTCTATTGGCACACCATCTCCATCATAATCAATGCCTGCATCACTTATATTTGGATCCGTTCCATATACAAAAACTTCCTCATACCATGTGAGGCGATCTCCATCTGCATCTGTTTGATATATGTCAAACCATATTTCGTAATCGTTTTCATCATAATTTCCATCTTCATGTCCCCCTGCATGTCCATATCCGCTTTCATCGCCCAGCGAATCATCGCCATGCCATGAACCATTTTTGAGAGAATAGGTTAATTTAAGCACGTATCCTCTATATTTTCCAGTTGCTGGGGAAATGTCACATGGTATTTTTTCATTACCCACAATTTCGAAGAGTTTTATTTCTATGCTCACATTTTCCTTGCTATCATTTACATCCTGTATGTGTCTCCATCTCGGATATACATCGATGCCTTTCCAGTATCCTATTTCAAAAGCATTTCCATCGATGCTTATCTCCATGGCAAGCATTGGCGCCTCTCCTCTTTCGAACTCTATCTTTCTTATTCTGTCTATTCTGAAGATTACTTCTATATCAGTGGTAGGATCATAGTCGTGTATGGATATCTCTTTTGCCTCTGCCACTCCTCCCTTCTTCCTGCTCTCATTGTAAATTATAATGCCTGAAAAAATGATGAGGGTAACAATAATGAAGGCAATGTAGCCCTGTCTTTCCATATGTCTAATGAGAGCAACATTTATAAATTTTGCATCATTTGTTTATTGTAAGCATGTGGAAGACTATCATGCATCATGATAGTTTTCCTTATTAAAACGGGCGAGGCGGAAAAATTAAGGCCTACCTCGCGGGTATAGAAATGGAGGCGAAATGAGAAAAGGTTTGTTGGCCTTATTTACGGCTCTGCTCTTGGTATTTGGAAGTTTAACAATTAGTACAGAAGTTAGAAATGTGAATATAAAAAATGGAACGGTTATTGCTAAAATAACATATAGAAGTAATAATGTAACGACAGCCACACTCCAGCCTATGGTTGTAATAACACAGCCACAAGATGGTGCAGTTGTTACTGATCCGCATTTAGTCGTTTTGGGCTACGCCATGGATGAAGCTGGAATGAATTACTGGGAATGGGAATGGCACTGGCAAGGGGGCTATACAGGTAATTCATCATATTTTGAAACAGCAGAATATGTCAATTTCAGGATAGACATTTACGGACTTCATCCAGGATGGAACTTGATTATAGTTAGGTTCAAAAATATATATGGTGCATGGGGCGAAGACAGCGTGAATGTTACATATAATCCCCCCGATACCGAGCCTCCAGAGGTAACGATAGATGAGCCGGAAGATGGAGCGATGCTTTCCAATCCAGACATTGTTTTGAGGGGAATAGCAAGAGATAACAAGGGCATAACTCAATTTGGCTACACCCATGAATGGGAAGGAGGATCAACGGGAAGCAGCTGGCCTCTAGAAGATGAGCCAATAGAATATCCATTCGAAATTCCTGTTACACTCCATGAAGGATGGAATAAACTTAAGGTAGAAGCGAGCGATGCCGCAGGAAATGTTGGATATGATGAAGTTATTGTGGAGTATACTCCAGAGGCGATAACAATAGATCTTACCATATATAACGGGCTGGAGGGAAGCGGAGGAGGGCAGGAAGTTCCAGAAAATGAGGAAGAGAGCAAGGGAGCATTCACTGTGGTGAATATGAATGATTCCGATGGCGATGGAATACCAGATTATGCCGATGATAAGGTAGTAGCTACACCTGTAGGAAGAGATGAAGTAGATCTATCGAAAATGGTGCTCCATAAACCAACTGGAACCGGGGTTAATCCAAATGATGATGTAACTCTTACTGTATCTGGTGACAACAAAGATGTTGTGAAATTATGGGAAAGCAAAACAAAGCAAAATGAGATAAAAAAGAGTGGAGTCGATAAATGGACTTTTAAAGTAAAGGATCTGCCAAAAACGGTTTGGGTGGAAATAGAGAAAATAAATCCAAAGAAATTAAAATTGAGGGGGATAACATTTACCCTACAATATAAAAATGCAAAGGATACTGTAAAACTAACAGGAATATGGGCAAATGTAACGGATGTAAAACACAATGCCTCAGATGGTAATTTTCCGGATCCATGGGGAGATATGCCTGCTCAGCTTAAAGATTATATGACAAAGGATCCATATAAAATAGGTGGCTTTGGTTTGCAAAGATTCCAACTAAAGAGAGGCGGCAATTGGCAATGGTGGTATGGAAATGTTATTGTATTCCAATTTACAGTTTATCCATCTGGTATAGGAAATGAGGAGGAGGTGTATTTTGATATTACAAGGCAAGTACATTACAGAGATCGGGGATTCTGGGTGAAAAATGCAAATGGTAATGAGGCATGGCCCACTCATGTCGAGCAACCAAATGATGATACCCACAATGATGATGAAAGTGAAAAACCTTCTGCTAACGATCACATGTATGTTATGGATGCTCCAGGATTCAGAGAAGACGGATGGGATGGTGGCATTTACTACTGGATAGTAAGTGATAACAATTTCTTGGAATTTATGAGAGTTAGTTTTGATAAAAAACCTGAGGGAGAAACTGTGCAGGGTTCTCGTTGCTCAGACTATTACCCATGGCATGCTGCTCTGTGGCTTAGCAAAGATAGAGCAAATCCTGGATGTATAACTAGGAAACAGAATAAGGAGACGCATGTTATAAACTGTGTCGGTCCAGGTTTCATCCTAATACTGGATTTCAATCCTCCATGGAAAGTGATAGATCCTTCCTCAATAATGCCTCGTTGCTGACTATAGCACCAGCAAACTCAAGTTATCCAGCGTAATGCTCAGCGGGATACGGCTCTGGCTTCAGTCCCTTCCTCTCCCTTACCTTCCTCGTTACTTCATCCTGCAGGAAGTCTGGCAGTGGCTCAAAGCCCATATTCTCTGTACTCCACAAAACCCTTCCTCCCGTCGCCGAACGAATGGCAGAGGCAAAGCCAAACATCTCTGCCACAGGAGCTTTAGCCAGTATAATGCTCATATCTCCTTCCTGCTTTATATCAAGGATTGTTCCTCTTCTCTGCGTTATTTCTCTTGTTACATTTCCCATGAGCTCATGCGGCACCGAAATGAAAACTTTCTGCATTGGCTCCAGCAATATTGGGTCAGCAAGCATCATCGCTCCATATATAGCATTTCTCATCGCTGGTATAAGCTGGGCGGGGCCACGATGTATGGCATCTTCATGCAATTTTGCATCAACAAGCTTTACTTTCACGCCCTGCAGCGGCTCCGCCGCCTTGGGGCCAGTCTGGCAGACTTCTTCGAAAGCCTGCTTGAGGAGTTCTTTTGCCTCATGCAAATGCTGTATGCCCTTGGTTACATCTGTTATGAGGTTTGCTCCCTTGATACCAAATACTCCCTTTGCCTCTTCTTTACTCATTCCCAGCTCTTCGAGTTTCTTTGCAACTTCTTTTCTGTATTTCTTTACATTTTCTGGAATTTGCCCCTCAAGCAATGCTTTAACAACCTCTTCCTCAAGTGGTTCGACAACAACATAGAGATAGTTATGTTTATTTGGTGACTTGCCTTCAAAAACAGGTGAGGTTTTTCTTACTGTTTCTCTGTATATAACTGTTGGCTCAGAGGTTATAATATCCAGCTTATGTTCATTCTTTATTCTATATTCTGTAACTTCGAGATGCAATTCTCCCATTCCAGACATGAGGTATTCTCCTGTTTCCTGATTTATTTCAACCTGTATTGAAGGATCCGCCTTGGAAATGTCTCGAAGCACTTTAACTAATTTTGGTAAATCAGCAGGACGCTTTGCTTCAACTCTTACAGTGACAACTGGCTCTGAAATGTGGCGAATGCTTTCAAATGGCTCCATGTCTGGCACACTTGTTACAGTTGAGCCGGCATATGCATCTCTTAAGCCAGAAATGGCTGCTATATTACCTGCTGGAATATCTTCAACCTGTATTCTGTCATCGCCAACCATCACTGCCACCTGCTGAATCCTGTATGGCTTTGGCATTCCAAGAATATAAACCTCCTGCCCTTCCCTCAATGTGCCAGAAAAAACTCTTCCAAATGTTATTTCTCCTGCATGAGGATCAATAATTATTTTGGTTACCATAAGGGCAAGAGGACCTTTTGGATCACATTCAATCATTGCCTTGCCTATCTCACTATCCAAATCGCCATGCCATATATTCGGTATCCTGTATTTCTGCGCTTCTTTTGGATTCGGAAGATGCTGAATAACCATATTTAAAGCAACTTCATGAATAGGTGCCTTTTTAGCAAGCGTCTTCTGATCCTCATTTTTACAGTACTCATAAATATCTTTGAATGTGATGCCTGTCTTTTTCATATATGGAACAGAAATTGCCCAGTTATGTAATGCGCTACCAAAAGCAACTGAACCATTTTCTGGGCGGACGAGCCACTTATCCTTAAATTCCTCAGGAGCCATTTTCTTGATGAGTTTATTAACCTCAGTTATTATTTTAACGAATCTCTGCTGCATTTGTTGGGCATCGAGTTTGAGTTCATTTATGAGGCGATCAACCTTATTTATTAGCAACACTGGCTTGACTCGCTCCCTTAAAGCCTGGCGTAACACAGTTTCTGTTTGGGGCATCACGCCCTCTACAGCACATACTACAACAATCGCCCCATCCACGGCTCTCATCGCTCGTGTGACATCTCCGCCAAAATCAACGTGGCCTGGGGTGTCGATTAAATTAATTAAATACTCCTGTCCTTCATATTCATGAACCATTGAAGCTGCTGCAGCGTTAATTGTTATACCTCTTGCCTGCTCCTGCTCGTCGTAATCCAAAACGAGCTGCTGGCCTGCAAGCTCTTCAGAAATCATTCCAGCTCCCGCCAGAAGATTATCGGAGAATGTTGTTTTGCCGTGGTCTATGTGGGCTACGACTCCTATATTCCTTATTCTTTCGGGCTTATATCTTAATTCCTTAGCTTTCCTAATATTTTCTTCCTTCCTTCCCATTTCCTCACCTTGCGCTTTGTGCTATTCTCTCCACTTCAAGCTTCTTACTAATTGCATAACTTGCTGCATCATCATTCGCAGCATGAATAATCTCATCAGCCAGACACTCGGCAATACTTTTTCTATTTCTGAAGGTTTTCGAAACAGCCCCCTTACAAATGTTGCGTAAAGCAACATCCAGCCGCCTCAAGGGAGCGCTATCAACAGCCTGAGGAACATAAATACCGCTCAAAAAGAGACGGGTTGTTTCTTCGCGAGGGGCAGCATTTTCTATTGCCCTTATTAATACTTGGAGAGGATTTTCTTTTGTTCTTTTTTCTATGATTTCAAACGCCTCTTTTATTACTCGTAATGCTTTGGATTTTTTGCCAGTGTATTTCTCTGTTCTCATCATATTATTTGCAAGCCTCTCTATCAATGAAAGATTTGCCTTTTTAAATCTCTTGTTCGCATGTCTTCCATGTGTGTGCAGCTTTTTAGTATCTAAATTAATGTATGCTGCCAGTCCTTTATCCCGTATCACTATATTTTCAACCTCATATTTTCCAAACAGCAGCTCAGCCATTTTATCTCACTGGTTTCTCTACCTTACCTTTAACTAACTCCTGCAACGACACATTATTGACCTTTATAACTTTATATCTAACTCCAGGGATATCTCCTTTAGAACGACCCATTCTTCCTCCTATGCCTTCAATAACCACCTCATCGTGCTCATCTATAAAAGTGATTGCCTTATCCCCGGGAGCAAAAGCAGTAACAATCTTACCATTTTTGATGAGTTGAACCTTAACACACTTTCTTATAGCAGAGTTTGGCTGCCTTGCCTCGATACCAACTTTCTCAAGCACTATCCCTCTCGCCTGAGGAGCTCCTTCTAATGGATCCGTCTTTCTTTTTAAGCCAAGCATTCTTCGCTTATAATAGCGATCATGCCATCTAAACTTCTGCCTGTCTCGCTTCAGCTTCCGAGCTGCATACATTCCTCTGCCCATGCTAACAGGCAAATATGCTTTTAGTATATAAGAATAACGCTTAAGCCAGTATTTCAAAGATTGAACATTTCCTAGAGAAAAGTGCATGAATGCTATCTTGCTATCAATTATGCCATTAATTTCATAAATTTAATGCTGTTTTATTTTCATGAAAGGAGCATTACTTGCTCTTCTCATTGCTGCCATTTTGCTCGCACCTTTATCCATGCAGCAAGGTTTGCAGGATTCTCCATGGCCAATACAGGGACATGATTTAAGGCACAGTGGAGTAAGCCAATATGATACGAGTCAAAATAAAGGAGGAAT
>JAGHBD010000033.1 GCA_021161135.1 Thermoplasmata archaeon | reverse complement strand
TCCATTCCATTATCCTTTCAATTATTCCCATCCCCTCGTTCATGGAAAAATTAAAGGAGGAGTTTTATAAAATTATTCTTAAGTTGATGGTCTCTGCCTGCTCAAAAATAACCTTTATATAATCCCTTGCTATTGCCTTTTAGCAATATGGCGTCTAAGGAAATATTGGAAGCGGTTGAGAAGGCATTAAGCGAGGAAAATAATAAAAAGAGGAAGTTTGTGCAATCCGTTGACCTAGTCATTAATCTTAAGGATGTGGATTTGAAAAAGCCCGAAAATAGAATTGATGAAGAAATAGAGCTGCCGAAAGGACGGGGAAAAGAGGCAAAGGTTGCTGTTTTTGCAAGTGGTGAGCTTGCGTTTAAGGCAAAGAATGTAGCGGATGCTGTAATAACTCCGGAGCAAATTAAAGAGCTTGCTGAGGATAAGAAAAAGGCAAAAAAACTCGCCGAGGAGTATGACTTTTTCGTTGCCGAAGCTCCTTTAATGCCAACCATCGGTAGGGCTTTGGGTAGGGTTTTTGCGCCCCGCGGCAAGATGCCCAAGCCAATTCCGCCAGATGCTGACATAGAGGCTATCGTAAATAAATTGAGGAAGAGCATAAGGGTTCGCTCCAAAGACAAACCGACATTTCACTGTCTTGTTGGGAGAGAGGATATGGCTCCAGAGGATATAGCGGAGAATGTTGAGGCAATTCTCGAAAGGATAGAGAGCAAGCTGGAGAGAGGGAGGATGAATATCCGTTCTGCGTATATTAAAACAACAATGGGTTCAGCTGTGAGGGTGATTTAATGCCTGCTCAGTGGAAAATCAAGGAAGTGGAGGAGCTGAAAAAGCTCATACAATCATATCCAGTTGTTGGAATAGTTGGAATTCGTGGCATTCCCGCCCCCCAAATGCAGGAGATGAGGGCACGATTGAGGGGCAAAGTGGTGCTTCGTGTTTCCAAGAATTCGCTCATTGAAAGGGCACTGGAAGATGGAACGAAAGAGCTCAAAAATTACATTGAGGGCGAGGTGGGCATAATAGCTGCAAACATGAATCCCTTCAAACTCTATAAAGAGCTTGAAAAAATGCGCATGAAAGCCCCCGCCAAGGGAGGAGAAATAGCTCCTGAGGACATTGTTATTAAAAAGGGAGATACTCCTTTCAAGCCTGGCCCCATAGTTGGTGAGCTTCAAAAAGTGGGCATACCTGCTGCCATAAGAGAAGGAAAGGTTGTCATAGAAAAAGATGTTACACTCGTTAAAAAAGGTGAAAAAATTACGCCGGAGCTTGCAAAGGTTTTGAATCGTCTTGATATAAAACCAATAGAAATAGGGCTTAAAGTTCAGGCTTTATTTGAGAACGGCATAATATTCACGCCAGATGTTCTGGCAGTTGATGAAGAGAAGTTGATGGCTGATCTGCAGGAAGTGGCGAGGAGGGCATTTACATTAGCTGTGGAAATTGGATATCCAACAAAGGAAACAATAGAATTTATACTTCAGAAAGCATACAGAAATGCTTATATCCTCGCGACAGAATGCAATATATATACGAAAGAAACGATAGAAGAATTTATAAGGAAGGCGTATTTACATGCTAAAGCATTGGAAGGTAAAATAGGAGGTTGAAAAAATGGAATATGTGTATGGTGCAATGCTACTCCATGCTGCTGGGAAGGAGATAAATGAGGAAAACTTAAAGAAAGTGCTGGAAGCTGCAGGAATAGAGGTGGATGAAGCAAAAATAAAGGCTCTCACCGCCTCGCTTGAGGGAGTAAATATTGACGAAGTAATTTCCAAGGCAGCTACAATGCCAGTAGCAGCAGTAGCAACGGAAGCAGCGGAGGCAAAAGAGGAAAAAGCAGAAGAGAAGAAGGAGGAGAAGAAAGAAGAAGAAAAAGAAGAGGTCAGTGAGGAAGAAGTTGCAGCGGGACTTGGCGCCCTCTTTGGCTGATCTCCTCCTCTACTCTCGTTCCAGTTTTTTATACAAAACCTCTTTTATTTTTTCTTTGTTCTTTACATCAAAGCCAAAATATTCATAGAAATATTGAGAAGTTTCCACAATCTTTGTTCTTCCTTCCTTCCTTGTCTTTATGAATCCTCTTTTCTTCAACTCTCTAACATGCTCATATATCTGGCTCCCAACAATTTTTTTAAGCTCAGATTGTTTGACTGGCTGGTGGTATGCTATGATGGCAAGGGTTTTCAGCAAACTTTTTGGTAATTCCATGGGTGCAAATTTTGCAGCATAATGGGCATATTTTTCTCGGAGCTGCATAACAAATTTTCCCTCACCCGCCGAAATTATTTCAATAGCAGAATCCTCATATTCTTTCATCAGCTCTTTAATTGCCTCATCAAACTCTTTTTTCTTCACTCCTGCTTTTATAATCTCCTCCTTTGTAACGGGGCGTCCTGCTGCAAACAGTATTGCCTCAATAATTCTCTTAGCTTCCATGGTTCAGCTTTATATATATCTCCCCATATGGGAACTCTTCCTGCCACATTATTATCTTACCCTCCTTAGCCAAGAAAAGCAATGGCAGGAATATGGACAGCATTTCATCCTTGCTTTTATACAACTTTCTGAGAGGTATTGCTCTTCCATTTAATTTGCTCAATCTTTTCATCACAATCTGCATATCTTTTTCTATATCTTCCTTGTGGGTCATATCTGCAACATCAACATTTTCCCATTCTTTGCTCGTCCTTCTCCTTTTTGCTCTTTTCTTTATCTCTTCCTTTGCTTCTTCAAAAGCATTCAGTAGCTCGATAAGTGTAACTTTTCTTGTAGGCATTCTTCTTATTTTCTTCTCCAATGGTATTCTATCATGCATAACATGCTGTGTATAATTAAAAGCATCATCTTCTCCATACCAGTCTGGAATATCATAATCATACAGAATTTCTTCCTCCTCCTTTCTCTCCATATTTCTTATAACTTCCTCGCTTTGCAGGCGAAGTATTTTCCATGCCATCAAGAGTATTTTTCCCGCTATAAACAAATCAATGCCCTCTTTACGGAGCTTCTTTATATACATTTTTGAAAAGGAGATCAAATCGATGTGATTTGGATCAATTTCCCTTTCTATAACGAGTTCAAAAATAACAGCTATTGCCCTGTCAAAGGGATTTTTTATGTATATCTTGTTCCTAATCATGTCTATGTATTTCTCCATATTTTCTTCTCTGTAAAGCATTTCTCTGCCAGCCATTATATGGCTTATTATCTCCTCTCTCAATACTTCCGCTTTCATTTTATCTCAACCATCTCCTCAACTTCCTTTAAATTAACATTTCCTATTACAGTTGATACACCATTACTCATTGTAACGCCATAAATGTGATGAGCATGCTTCAGTGTTATTCTTCTAAGGGAAACAACAATGAACTGGGCATGGGCAGAGCGCTGCGAGATAATCTTTGCAACTCTTTCAGCATTTTTTTCATCAAGGAACATATCTATTTCATCCAGAACATAAAATGGCGAGGGCTCATATGCCTGTAAGGCAAATATGAAGGCGAGAGATGCTATGCTCTTTTCTCCGCCTGAAAGAGCATTCAAATGGAGCATTCTTTTACCGCCTGGCTTCACTCTTATTGATAACCCTCCTTCAAAAGGATTTTCTGGATTATCAAGAACCAGTTCTCCTTCCCCATCTGCAAGCTCCCTGTAAATCTCTCTGAAGTTTTTGTTTATCTCCTCAAAAACCTGATAAAATGTCTCCTTTTTCTTCTCTTTTATTTCCTTTTCAAGTTTTATCAAGTTTCTTTTCTGTTCTTTTAGCCTATTCAAATCTTCCTCAAATTTATTTTTTCTCTCTTCCTGCCTCTCATATTCCTCCAAAGCCCTCATATTTATTGGGCCCATTTTCTCGAGTTTCTCCTCCATCTCCTTTATGCTTCTTTTTATTTCATCTATAGGCGGTAAATCCTTTTCATTAAATTCATATTTTATATCCATTACCTCTGCAAGCGCACTTTCCAGCGTAGGCAGTCGAGCCTTAGCTCTCGATATTAAATCTATAGCTGTCTCAATTTTTGTGGAAAGAGCTTCTATTCTATTCTCAAGTTCAACAATCTCTCTGTAAAGTTTGTCTCTTTCTTCGGTAAGTCCTTTCGTTTTTGAAAGCATTTTTCGCTCAATTTCCTCATATGCTCTTAGCTCGTTGGTGCTCTCCTCCAAATTCTTTTCTTCGATTTTGAGATTTTCCTCCAGCTCCTCTATCCTCTTCTGTATATTTTGCATTTTGGTTTCTGTTTCTTCTCTTCTTGCTACAACAACTTCATGTTCCTTTTCAATTGCCTTTGCTTCCCCCTCTAAGGATATGAGATGGCGTTGCATCTCTTCCATCTTCTCTTTTAATGTTTCAATTTCCTTCAATGCTTCCTTTCTCGCAATTCTAAATAGCTCCTCCTCCTTCTTCTTTCTTCTTGCTTCAAGCTCCTCCCTTTCTTTCTCTTTACTCTGGATTTTGGCTATCGTCTCTTCATACAGTTTAGCTACACTTTCATATTCTCCTTTTTTCTTCTCGTATTCCTTATTTATCGCCTTGAGTTTATTTTCTATCTCCCTTTTCCTTATTTCCAGCTTTTCAATTTTTTCATAATCAACAGCAGGCAATGAATGCAATTCATCTTCAATTTTTCCTATCTCATCTTTTATTTCAATGAGACGTTGTGAAATCATTTCCTGCTCACTGCTCTTTTCCCGTAACATCTCGGAAATTTCCGCCAGCCTCCTTGCTTCGCCTGCTCCAAAAATTCCTTTCTCCGGCAGGCTCCCTCCTGTTATTGCCCCTGAAGCTTCAATCAGTTCCCCATCAAGTGTAACAAGCCTCACACCCCCCATAAGGGCGCGGGCAGCATCAAGATTTTTCACCACTACTGTATCTCCAAACACATACCAGAATGCATTTCTATATTTCTCATCAAATTTTACCAAATCAATGGCAAAGGCTATGGCATCGTCGTTGCGAACAACAAGCAGCGCCTTGCCACGAGGCTTTCCACCCATGAGTTTATTGAGCGGGAGAAATGTTGCCCTGCCGTATCCATTTTTCTTTAAATATTCTATACATTTTGCAGCCACCTCATCGCTCTCAACAACTATTGCTTCTCCTCTCCTTCCAGCAGCTACTTCAAGCGCTTTTCTGTATTTTTCTTCCACTTTTCCAAGCTCAGCAACAATCCCGTGTATTCCTCTGATGATGCCTTCATCTCTTAAGCGGAGTATTTCGCGAGTGGCTGCTGAAAGTGATGCCATATCCTCTTTTGCCCTTAATTTTGCAAGTTCCTGCTGAAGATGAATTATTTCTATCTCAATCTGTCTCAGTTTTTCCGAGAGGGCTGCCTCCTCCCTTTTCTTTTCAAAAAAATCTTTTTCCAGCTTTTCTTTCTTTCTGGCCACTTCCTTTTCTTCTTTACCAAGTTGACCTATTTCCCATTTTATTTCTTTAAGTTCAAGCTCAAAAGAAGATTTGCTTTCCTCTATCTCAGCCAGTTGCGAGAATATACTGTCTTTCTGTTGTTTAATTCTGTCTGCCTCCAATTTCATGGAGTGTATTTCCTCTGCTATGTTTTCGAGTTGTTTCTTTATTTTTGCAATTTCTCTGCTTATTTCCACCGTTTTCTCATCTGTCTTTTCTATCTCCTCTTTTCTTTTCTTTATCTCTTCCTCAATTTTTTGCAATTCCTTGTTAC
Organism: Thermoplasmata archaeon; assembly: GCA_021161135.1. Lineage (GTDB taxonomy): Archaea > Thermoplasmatota > E2 > UBA202 > JdFR-43 > JdFR-43. The sequence goes on along the minus strand of JAGHBD010000033.1, from coordinate 1,844 downwards.
ATTTCTCTATCTCGCCTTCAATTTGTTTCTTCTTTTTCAGATAGCCTTTTTCTTCTTTCTCTATCTTTTTTAAAAGTGCTTCTATTTCATGAAGTTCTCCATTTTTTTCTGCAAGTTCCTTTCTATAATAATTTATTTTCTCTTTTGCTTTTATTGCCTCCTCTTTGAAAAAATCTATTTTATTTTTTATCTCAAGCAGCTCTTCGCCTCCCAGCTCAGTAAGCTTATTATCAATTTCTTGGAACCTTATCTGTTTCTCTTTATATTTTTCCCTGAGTGTTTGTAGCTCTTCCTCATATTTTCTTTTATTTTCTTCGTAATTTCTAATCTGTTTCTGCACTTCCGCAATTTCCCTCTCTATCTCTATTTTCTTCTTGAAAGCAAGCATCGCCTTTTTTCTCTCTACCTCTTCGATCAATTTTTTATATTGTACCGCCTCATCTCGCTCCTTTTTAAGCTGGCGAATTTGCCTTTTTATTTCGCTCAAAATTATTTCTATATGCTCAATGTTTTTCTCTACTTCTTCCCTTTCCTTCTTTGCCTTCTCAATCTCTTTATCAAATTCTGCTATCCCAGCAATTTCATCTATTATTTTTCTTCTCTGAACGCCCCCCATCTCGACTATTGCTGTAACATCTCCCTGCTGAACTATGCTGCTAGAAGAGATGTTAGCAGCAGAGAGTAACTCAACAAATTCGTTTAGCGAGGCAGCTCTTCCATTTATGTAAAAATAGCTGTAGTAATTCTGGGGGTTATTTGGAAGAGGTGCGATTCTGATTTTTCTTGTAAGAACTATTTCGTCGCTATCAACTGGAATCTCTCTGGATGAGTTATCAAAGACAAGAGAAACTTTACAATATTTTGCTTCTTTCTCACCCTTATAAATTAAGTCACTCAATCTCTCAGCCCTAACCATTTTGGGACTTCTCACGCCCAACACAAAAAGAATTGCATCTATTATATTCGATTTACCAGAGCCATTGGGTCCAGTTATAGCAGTAAAGCCAGGAAGAAAAGGTATCCTAATTCTGCTACCAAATGATTTGAAGTTTTCAAGTTCAATTTCCTTTAAATACATCCCACCCCTAAAAATTAATGGAGAACGGTATATAAGATTAATGATTTTAACAAGTGGAAGGGAAAATGGATATTAATCCTGTTCAAATCCTTGTCTTTTTTCATAGCAAATTTCAGATTACTGTCTCTTTATTCATATGGTATGGTAATGCTCAAATATCTTCAATGTATATAACATACGGTTAAAAGCGGGTGTGGTCTAGGGGTTATCAATTCTAGAAAACAGCGAACAAAAACGGTGGTATTTTTGGCGGATTTTTCTTCCCTTTTTATTTTTTTGACTGAAAAAGTAATATTACATTTTTTGAAACGGCGTGTATGTTATGTTGTGCTGTCAAATTTTGAAAATGAAAACAACAGCGTTAATTTCTCAATTTCTACAGATAACAGCATACAAAATGTATGCTATGACGGCGTAATAGCATACAATTATAGCATAACATACAAACATAACATACAGCATACAAATTTTCAAGGGCTAAAATGAAGGAGGAGCAGATAGTCAGAACGAGCATTTACCTTCCGAAAGGATTGTTTTTGCTTGCAAAGAAGAAGCAGATCAACATGAGTAAAATGTTTCGAATGTTTTTGGAGGAGATGCTGAGGGATGGATGAAATAGAAATTTTGAAGAGAGAAAGTTGGAGGAAAAGGTGTGGTAAGAGAAATATCGACTATTGGAAGAATATTTATATTGAAAATCTAATTTTTATAGCATGAAGAGTAATAAGATAGCTAAGATAGTATTAATATGTTTTTTTAATCTATC
>JAGHBD010000118.1 GCA_021161135.1 Thermoplasmata archaeon | reverse complement strand
GTTAACAGCACCCTCCATAGATCAAAAAACATCTTTATTGCTTCCCCATAATGCTCTTTAAGAGATTTTCCTTCTTTTAATCCATATTCATAATCTGTTTTTGCTTTTATCTCTGCAATTATGATACCATTTTCGACATGTATTTTTTCTCTTTCATGAAGAATCTCTGCAAGTGGGTTGGAAAGGGCAAAAAGAAGTACAATGGCAAGCCATTTCATAGCAATAATTAAATAACAACTAAAATCCTTTTCTGTCGAGCCACCAATTTATGATTACAATGCAATGGCTACTCAAATAAGATTTTTCTCCTATAGATATTGGCTGAGCGCCATATTCATATAGCATTTCTTTTTCCTCCTTTTCCAAATCCATATAATCTCCCAAGAAGAAAAAGGGCTTGCTGCTTATTTCCACATTTTCAATACTTTTTCCTCTCTCATCCAAGATATAGAAATCCTTATCTTTGTTTTCCTCCAGAAGTTGCTGAAAATTTTTCTTGCTTACAAATATTCCAGGTGTGCTTTCTATTTCTTTATCCTCTTTCATTCTTTCTAACGCCTTTTTAATGAATATTGCAATGTTCCTTTCATCTGGAGAAACTTTTCTCAGTTTTTCTCCTTCCATTCTTATATAGACAGGTGGATTCGGCTCTCCATGCAAAATTGTATGGAATACAACGTTCTTCCTTATTCCATAGGAGAGCCAGAACGCTGCATTGATGCATCTTGCTATAACATCCAGCCTGCCTGCTGAGCCTGGCAAATCTTTTAAATTTATATCAGGCGTTGTTTTTGCATGTGACTTAACATAAAAATGTCTATAGATAGTCATCTAAGTTTAGCTTCATTGGTAAATCTGGCTTCTTGAAGTTCTCTTTTTCCTTGTCCCACGGTATGGTTAGATCAAAGCCTATCTTTGTTGTTTCCCTCGTTACAGGATCAGCAGATGGATCCAGCGAGGAGCCTTTATCCTGCTTTATAATCATATCTTTGCTTCCTTGGAAACGGGTAGCCATTGCCCATTCTATCTGATGCGGATCATGAATATCGATATCATCATCAACAACGAAAACATGCTTCATTGATTTGTGCCCCTTAAATGCAGCCTCTATGGCTTTCTTTCCGTCATCGGCGTTGCGCTTTTTAATACTTACAACTCCATGTAACCATGAGCAGCCGCCAGGCGTGATGTAAACGTCTTTCACATCACACACTTTAGAAACTTCATAAAATATAGTTGGCTCCTTAGGTGTGCCCATTAACGTTTTATGTTCCAGTCCGCCAGGCAATAAAGCATGATAAATGGCATTCTCCTTTGCATATATCTTCTTTATTTTTGCCACTTTTTGTTTTCTAACAATATCGAATGTTTCTGTTAAATCTAAAAATGGTCCCTCATCGTGCATCTCATCAGTTATCTCTGCAATCATTATTATCTCTGACTCTGGCACTTTATGGTTGCCAATTTCAATTAAATGTGTTGGCTCTAAAGCATTAGCTATTGCAAGCTCATTGACTTCTGTAGGCATTGAAATGGCAGAAGCTATAGCCACAGATATTGGATTGCCAATGCATATTGCGAACTCTTTTAAGCCTCTCTCAAGATATTTATGGAAATCTCTTGGCAGAATACGCATCACAACTTTATTTTCTCCAATAACCATCATTCTGTGATAAGAAGCATTTAAGCCATATTCTGCATCGTTAGCAACAACAATTGCGGATGAAATATATTTGCCGCCATCTTGCGGATAATGAAGCAGGATGGGCAAATCTTCCAGGCTATTCAACTCTCTATAGCCCTCTGCCTCTTTAACTTCAGGCTCAACAGGATTTTCTATGGCATTGAGCATTTTTTTGATAAGTTCCTTTTCATCTATCTGCAATCCCTCTGCCAGCAAGCTTCGGTTGCAACAAATATTGGCAGCTACTGGCATATCGTAGCCAGCAATATTTTCAAAAAGAAGGGGTTTACCATCGAGCATTTTCATTAAGGTTGCAATTTCATATTCAATGCTAACCTCCTTTTTAATTTTGATGAGCTCTCCTTTTTCATCTAAATATTCAACAAACTCTCTGAATTTCATAAGAAGTTATATTTTTTCCATTTTAATGTTTATTGGTGGATGCTGCAACCTCTGATAATTTAAAAAAATTTATCTAATTTGATGGCATATTCTATCGATTAAAATGGAGGAAGAAGGATTTGTCATATCCAATAAAATAAGAAAAGCATTGTTCATTGAAATAGCCTCTGGCGAAACGTCCCTTCATAGGATAATAAGAAAACATCGCCTCATCGAGCAGGCAGCAAAAAAGGCAGCGGAGGAGTTAAAGGAGCACGGAATCATAGAGGAGAGCGAAGAAGGATATAAACTAACGGAACTAGGAGCCAAGATATATGGAAAATTGAAAGGTAACGAAATACTGTAAAATGAAGGGAATTGTCACATCTGGCAGAGGAGAAGGGAAAAAATATGTTGGAATAGAAGGATATAAAAGGCATTTCTTAAAAATGGGGATATCCCCTTATCCTGGCACCCTAAATATGGTTGTTGGAGAGAAGGTGGTAAGGGATTTGAAGAAAATGGGAGGAATCACAATAGAGGGTTTTTATGAGAGAGGAAAGAAATATGGAAGTGTGGAATGCTTTCCAGTAAATATTTTGGGAGAAAATGCTCTTCTTGTCCTCCCTGAAAAAAGCAGATATACGGATATTGTGGAGATAGTAGCTGAAAGGAATTTAAGGGAAAGGTATGGAATAAGAGATGGGGATGAAGTAATTTTATCTTTCAAACCATTCGTAAAGAAATGCAGGAAAATGAAACTATTCGCTACACCTTATATTGGAAAAAGGATATCAAAAATCACGGTTTTTTATGATGACCCTTTCACGAATGGCAGGAGGGATTTATGCTATTTCGCAGAAAAAGAAAATGAGAGAGAATATAAAAAAACGGTTGCTGGCAGAGAGATAGTATGCATCCCGTTTTACAAGAATCTAAAAACATCATACGCTATGTTGATGAGATTCATAAATGAAAGGGGGTATTCTATAATGTACCCTCCTTGTATTGTTAAGTATTCATGTCTTTCTGAATGGCAGATTGAAATCAAAAGCACACCACATTGATTTTATTTGCCCAGCGTTTCATCTAAGAATGTGCCTAGCACCCCGCTCCTGCCAGAAGTTTGCTGTTGCTGCGGCAGGAATGGGGCGAGAGCCATCGCTAAATTATGGAGTGTCATTGACTGAAGTATTATTTTGCCCGGCCCTCTCAATGTCGTCAAGAACAAGCCTTCGCCACCAAAGAAAATTGTCTTTATCCCTTTAACCCTCTGTATGTCATAATCAACACTCGCCTCCCATCCAACAACGCTTCCTGTATCCACCCGTATACTTTCTCCCTCCTTTAATTCCATTTCGATAAAATCTCCGCAGGCATGAATAAATGCCATACCTTTACCACTCAACTTTTCGAGAATGAAACCCTCTCCTCCAAAAAATATTGAGCCAAGGCGGCGCTGGAAAGTTACACTTAAATCCACACCATCTTCAGCGCACAAAAAAGCATCTTTTTGCACAATGAAATCATTTCCTTCTTTTATCTCTAGAGGAAATATAGTGCCCGGAGCATTGCCTGCAAAAGCTACGAATCCTTTCCCTCCAGATGGAGTAAATTCTGTCAAAAAGAAGGTTTCTCCCATGAATTTTCTTCCTATGGCTTTGAGTAAGCCCCCTCTCGCCTTAGCCTCCATTTTTATGTTCTCACTCATATACACCATTGAACCCGCTTCTGCATACACTTTCTCTCCTTCATTAAGTTCAATAGTTACAATTTGCAGATTATCTCCAGTGATTTTATACTCCATATTATCACCGAAATGAAAATTTTGCTTCTGATATAATATTTTTGAAATTTTTTCTGGAAACTTAAAATTCTCTTTAAAAAGCCCTTAAATATATCTCCATTTTCACATTCCATGATTATCGGAATAACAGGAGCTGCAGGTTATTTTGGAAGAAAAATAATAGAAAGGATGGAAAACAATGAGAAATGTGAAAAAATAATTGGTATTTCTCGAAGAAAATTTGTCCATTATTTTGAAAAACTGGAATATCATCAGATGGATATAAGGAATAAAAAGTTGCGGGATTTGTTTGATAAGCATGATGTGGATGTTATAATTCATCTTGCCTTTGTTTTAAATCCCATCCATGATGAGAAAGAAATGCATGAAATAAATGTTGGCGGAGCGAAAAGCGTTTTGAAAGTGGCGAAAGAAATAGGAGTCAAAAAAATTATAATAACGAGTAGCACCATGGTATATGGTGCATGGCCAGATAACCCAGAGTATCTCACCGAAGATAGCCCTATGAGGGGGCATCCAACATATTATTATAACAGGGATAAGGTAGAAATAGAAAAACTATGCGGAAGATTTTCCATGGAATATGAAGGAGTGCTAACCATTTTGAGACCCTGTCTTGTTTTAGGGCCGAGCGTTGACCATTTCTATTCTCGCCTCCTTAACTGGCCTGTTCTGCCTCTTGTAGATGGTAAAAATCCAGAAATGCAATTCATACATGAAGATGATTTGGCAAGAGCTTATGAAATTTTTATAATGAAGGATTTACCAGGAATTTTTAACATAGTTGGCAGAGGCACAATGAAATGGAAAGAGATTATAGAGACAGCGGGAAAGAGAGCAGTTAGGATGCCCAGTGCAATTCTCCAGCCCCTCCTTTCCATGCTTTGGCATCTGCGCCTCACAGAATTTCCCCCACAAATTCTCGATTTTATAAAATACAGATGGGTGGCAAGTGGTGAAAAAGCGGCTAAGGAAGCAGGTTTTATTCCTGAATATACCACGAGGGAAACACTGGAATCTTTTCTCATGAAAAATAATGCAAGAAATGCTCAGAAAGCTGCAGTTTGGGCAAAGGCATAAAGCTTTTATTTTCGTCTCCTCTAATTTTCAGGGGCCCGTGGGGTAGCTTGGTATCCTTCCAGCTTGGGGTGCTGGTAACCCGAGTTCAAATCTCGGCGGGCCCACTTTTTATTTAGTGGATATTTTCAAATAGTATCGCAAACAATAGATGCTACAACCATCAATAAATTTTTATAAACCTCCTTCAATATTATACCGCTGCAGGGGTAGCCAAGCCAGGCCAACGGCGCAGGACTTAAGATCTTACAAAAGAAGGGTTCGAGATGGGATATCCTGTGGTGTAGTCCTTCGTGGGTTCGAATCCCACCCCCTGCACTATTTATGCTATTATGAAGGCTTCGACACTATCTGTTGCATTGTAGCCAGTGGCATCATAAGCTTTAACTTCCAGCAGATGCTTTCCAAAATCTTTCCATACCCAGCTATAGCTTCCCTGTAGCGTGGCTCGAAGCTCGCCATCAACGAATATCTCCACCCTGTCTATGCCATTTTCATCCAGCGCTTTTATCTCAACACTCTTCTTTCCTATTATGACAGTCTTCCCAATTTTCAAAATCTCTCTG
>JAGHBD010000144.1 GCA_021161135.1 Thermoplasmata archaeon | reverse complement strand
TCTTTCTCTAACAAAAATTCTATTTTTCACGATCCATTCCATTATCCTTTCAATTATTCCCATCCCCTCGTTCATGGAAAAATTAAAGGAGGAGTTTTATAAAATTATTCTTAAGTTGATGGTCTCGCCCATTTCTCTCCAAATATTTATAAAACCCCTTTATATATACCCTTGATTTCTATGGTAGAGAAAAAGAAGGTGGATATGAAAATTGAGAATGTTGTTGCCTCCACAACCATTGCAAAAGAGTTGGATTTATCGAAACTCAAAAAGGCATTGCCAGAAAGCGAGTATGAGCCAGAGCAGTTTCCGGGCTTAGTGCTTCGCCTTGATGAGCCGAAAACAGCTGCCCTGCTTTTCAGGAGTGGCAAGGTTGTATGTACTGGAGCGAAGACGATAGAGGATGTTGAAAGAGCTATAAAGAAAGTGTGCAATAAGGTTGCGAAGGCGGGATTCAAGGTGTATAAGAAGCCAGAAATAACTGTGCAGAATATCGTTGCCTCAGCCAATCTGCATGCCCAGCTCAATTTAATTGCCATAGCCCAAGCAATTGGACTGGAAAAGATAGAGTATGAGCCAGAGCAGTTTCCGGGGCTTGTATATCGCCTTGATGAGCCAAAAGTGGTGATTTTACTCTTTGGTTCAGGAAAGCTTGTATGCACTGGAGCAAGGAAGGCGGAGCAGGTTAATGAGGCAATAGAGAAAATTATAGAAGAACTAAATGCAAAACGTCTCCTGTGATGTGGCAATAATTGGCGCTGGACCAGCTGGCTTATTTGCAGCATATGAATTAGCTTTGAACAGTGATGCAAGCGTTATCGTTATAGACAAAGGCAAGGATATTAAAAAGCGAAAATGCCCTCTCGCCCATTTTACAAAATGTCTTAAATGCGAGCCATGCAACATACTTTGTGGCTTAGGAGGAGCAGGCGGGCTCTCAGATGGCAAACTTAATTTGAGGGCTGATATAGGGGGAAATTTGAAGGAATTTACCGAAGATGCAGATGCATTAATTAAAAAAATCGATGAAATTTTCCTCAAACATGGAGCGCCCTCGAAACTGTATGGTAGAGATCTCGCATCGATAGAAAAGAAGGCATCTCAACATGGTATAAAATTCATTCCCATCCTCCAGCGCCACATTGGCTCCGACCTCCTTCCAGACGTAATCTCTTCTTTTAGGAACGAGCTCGAATCGCTGGGCGTAAAATTTTTGCTTGAAAAGGAAGTGAGGGAGATAAAGAGAAGCAAAAAATTCTACAGGCTCATTGGCAAAAATTTTACCATAACTGCAAAATATGTGCTTGCAGCGGTTGGCAGAAGCGGCGCTGACTGGCTGGCGAGGCAGGCAGAGAAATTTGGTATTAAAACGAGATATGCACCCATCGATATAGGAGTGAGGGTTGAGGTACCAAGTGTTGTTATGGAGGATATAGTGGCGAAGGCATGGGATCCAAAATTTCACATATATACACCAACATACGATGATTTTGTGCGCACATTCTGTACATGCCCCAATGGATTTGTTGTTATGGAAGACTATGGTGATTATGTATCAGTTAATGGTCATTCATCCATGCATGAAAAATCTGAGAATACAAATTTTGCTTTCCTTGTGAATATTGAACTAACAGAGCCAGTTGAAAATACCACTGCTTATGGAGCGGCAATAGCTAAGATGGCAACAACACTCGGAGGAAAAATGCCTATTCTGCAGCGACTTGGCGATTTAAAGGCAGGTCGCCGCTCTACATGGCAGAGAATAGAGAAATCGTATGTTGAGCCAACGCTAAAAAATGCCACGCCTGGCGACATCTCCATGGCTTTGCCACATAGAATAGTTACGGATATCATTGAAGGATTAGACAGGCTTTCGAAGGTTATTCCAGGCGTTGCCGAAGATTCGACTCTCCTATATGCCCCTGAAGTAAAATTCTATTCCATGCGATTCATCGTAAGCAAAAATATGGAAACAAATCTCCGCAATTTCTTCGTCGCAGGCGACGGCGCAGGGCTATCGAGGGGTATCGTTGCCTCTGCAGCCACTGGCATAATAGCGGCAAGAGGCATATTGGAAAAAATGAAAAAGCAAGGCAGTTAGCTGCAAAGATAACCAAATCTATATGCTTTTATAAGCTGAAATCATTAGAAGTGTGGATGAAAAAATAACACTGGACAGAAAGAGCTTTATGGCTCTCGCTTCGGAAAGCAGGATAGAGTTGCTTAAAAAACTTGATGAGCGACGCATGACTTTATCTGAGCTATCGAGAGAATTGAATATGAGTAAGCCTGCTGTATTAAAGCATCTCGATAAACTCATTGAAGCTGGGCTTGTGAAGAAAAATGAAGATAAAAGAAAATGGATATATTACTCCCTCACCTTTAAAGGGAAAAACATTTTGCATCCTGAAAGGGTAAAAATAATTCTACTTTTATCAAGCTCGATAGTATCCATTGTTGGAGCTATAGCAATGCTATGGAAATATATTCATGAAAAGGCTGTATATGCAGCTCAGAATATAAGCAACAACGTAACTTACGGAGGAAATATAACCACAGATGCATCGATACATTCCTTTTATTATACATCAAATACAGAATTTTTTAATATCAGCCTCGCCCTTGCAATTATAGCGGCGATTCTGTTTTCATTGGCAATCATTTTTTATTGTAATAAAAAGTAAGGAGAGCCACTCAGCTCGCCCATCATTCTTCACATTTCAGTTAAGGCTGAATTCATCATTGTGGCAAGATTATATCGACATGGATTAATTAAACTTTTTTGAAACACTTTTAAAAAATTCTTTTGAGAAGACTTAATAAAGGGGCATTTATTCTTTCTAAGCATGAAGGGATTGCTTGTGTTGCTGCTGCTCACGATCCTCATTAGTCCCCCATCTCTTCTTTATGAAGATATTCCCCATGAAAATGAGATTGTAGGGATGGAGGGCATAGAAGTTACTCAAGATATTCATGCTTCTCTGCAAAATGGAAGTTTCAGAATTTTTTATCCTCGTTGCTCTTCTCCTGCAATAGTTGAGAGAGGGGGAGAATTTACCGTTATTCTGCAAAATTTTTCCTACAGCAGCGTTGATGTAAAAATTTCTACCGCATATGAGCCAGTTGTGGACGAATTTTATCTTGAGGTAGAAAAGTTTTATGGAGATGAGGTTGTTGTAAGGATTCCAGATAATGTGCCGCCTGAATTATACAATCTTACTGTAATTGGTAAGGATGGGGGCGAATATTTTGCAAAAACAGAACCAAGGGCTATTAGCATAGTAGATGCAATAGATGGCAACTTCACGTTTGTCCATCTTACTGATTTTCACATTGGTGATCCGAGAGGAATGAAGGTAAGCATTAAGGAGACGATAGGATGGAAGGCGGCGAAGAAATGCGTGGAAGAAATAAATTTGCTGCATCCAGATTTTGTTGTTATTACTGGTGACTTGGTTTTTGGACAACTATATCCTTTTGAATACTCATTTGAATATCGCACTCTCTATGAAATTTTGCAGCAGTTTGATGTGCCCACGTTTCTCTGCCCTGGCAACCATGATGGCTACATCCAGTGTGGACAGGACGGTTTCAAATTCTGGCAGGAATATTTTGGTTCCCTCTATTATTCCTTTGATTATGGTGATGCCCATTTCGTGATGGCAAATTCATATGACTGGCCCTCTAAAAACAGAGTAGGCTTTTCATATGTCGTTTTTCAGTGGGGGGGATATATCCAAGATGAGCAGCTTCAATGGATAGAAAATGATTTGAAGGGAAGCAATGCAAAATTGAAAGTATTGGCATTGCATCACAATCCTCTCTGGGACACAACCAATGATTCTCTAATCAGAAAAATAGGATATAAAGGGAGGAAAGAACTTCTTTCATTCATTGAATTATATGGCGTTGATGCTGTGCTCGCTGGACATGTTCATTATGATGACGTTACAATCCTGAATGATACAATTTATATAACAACCACAACTGCAGCCAGCAGCTTGGATAAAGAGGATGCTTACTGGGGATACCGCCTTATAGAAGCGAGAAACTGGAGCATATTTTCATATAATTATAAGGAGCCAAAATATTCCATTCCATCCTACAGGCTCAATGTGAGTTATTTAAGCGAGCAAAAAGCGATGGTAAAAAATGATTTGGATATGGACGTAAATGTATTGCTTAAATTTACAATACCTGCTGAACATGAAGGAAAATACAGTGTTAAAAATGGAAAGGTAGTAATGGAAAGAGGCAACGACAACCTACTGCAAATTTATGTTAGGGCAATGATAGGGAAAGGAACAGAAAAAGAAATAGGCATTGAACTACTCTGATTCAATGCGCGGCGCCAGCAGATAAACAATTTTTATATATCCGCCCGCCATTTCAAAGGCTAGGCGTATCGGATAATTTGTGCCGAGATTTATTGTTATTTCATCGCTTTTTCCTCTTGCAACTTTCACCATATCGCTGAGATAATCGAGAGGATACATGCTTTTAACCCTTTCCTCACATTTTAAGCTGTATAGCTGTTCCTTTGTGAGAGTGAGTTCAACAACATCTGTATCTCCTTCTGCAACCATTTTGAAGCCATCCTTGTCGGCTATTAGGGTTATGTGGTCTGAGATAGCTTCAGCTACCCTTATTGCCTGCCATAGTTCGACGGTGGGCACAACAATTTCTGCTGGTAAATCAAGGCTTGGAATTTTTGTGTCTGCCATTTCTGTTGTATCAAGCAAAGCCAGCTTTCTTTTTAGATTCCCCATCGTGACTATGAGTCTTCCTTCATCCTTGTTGTATTCTAATCCAACCATATCCTCGCTTGCTGCAATTTTGAGTGTGCTTTTCAGCTTATCCAAATCAACGCCTATTTCTGTTTCCTCCTCACATTTATATTCATCAAATGCCTCCTTGTTGAGCTTAAAATCAACCATTCCAACATGTGCTGGGTCGACGGTTCTTCCATAAATTCCATCACTCGTAAGTTTAAATTTTGCCTCATCAACCAGTATGGCAGTTGCCTCTATTATCGTTTTTATAAAATCAGCCTTTATCTTTCCTTGGAACATCTTTTAAATAATGCTTTTATATTTAAAAAGATAGCGATGGTGAAAAAATGCTGATGGAAATCATAAAAAAGAGGAAAAGTGTAAGGAGTTTTGCTCCAAAACCGGTTGATGAGGAGGTGATTAAGGAAATTATTGAAGCAGCCCGCCTTGCTCCATCTGCCAAAAATCTGCAGCCCTGGAAATTTATTGTTGTAAGGGATGAGGCGACGAAGGAGAAGCTCGTTGAAGCAGCTAAAGGGCAGAAATTTATAAAGGAGGCAAGTGTGATTATAGCTGGAGTGGCAACCAACACTGGCTATGTTATGACAAATGGCATTACAGCATGCATAATTGATCTGGCCATAGCCATGGAACACATTGCTTTGGCTGCAGCTGAAAAGGGGCTTGGAACCTGCTGGATTGGTGCATTCTATCAGGATAAGGTAAAGGAAATTCTTGGAGTACCTGACGATTGTACGGTGGTTGCTTTAATGCCACTCGGCTATCCAAAGGAAGAATTAAAGCCCGAGGAGAAGAGAAGAAAGAGTCTGGAAGAAATAATCTGCTGGGAGAAATATTGTTAGGTGGTGCAATGAACCCTTTCTTTATCATTTTCCTTCTAATTTCCTTCTCTTTCAACGGCTCTGGCATTGGAGTATGCAAACTTGAAAGTAATGAGGATTTTACTCTGGCCAGCCAAATCGGCTTTGAATGGCATCGAGGCGGGGTGGCGTGGGCAGGCATAGAGATAAGGTTATGGGGCTATGATTTTTACTGGAAGGAGGCAGATGAGATAGTGAATGCAAGTGTGAAAAGTGGTGTGAAAACTTTATGGACACTTGCATTTACTCCATGGTGGTGCAGTTCGAAGGGCAATGTAAACTATGAGGATGATGATTATTATACATATCCTCCCAAGGATATGAAAGCGTGGTATAATTTTACGAAGGTTATTGCCACGAGATACAAAGGGAAGATCACATCATGGGAAATATGGAATGAGGAAGATTTGAGTTATTTCTGGAAAGGAAGTGTGGAGCAGTATGTGGAACTTATGAAATACGCATATATGGCATTGAAAGAAGTTGATGAAAATAATACGGTTGTCATGGGAGGACTTGCTTTAGGAAGTGCTGGCACTGGCAGCTATAATCCAAATTTCTTGGAAGAATTTCTTGAACTCGGTGGAGGGAAATATGTTGATGTATATGCATTCCATGTATATGGCGATACTCTGATGGAAAGGTATGAATACATGAAAAATGTGCTGAAAAAGTACGGTGAAGAGGCAAAACCTATATGGGTTACAGAATTCGGTGCATCTACATGTGATGGCTGCTACAGCCAGCTTGAGCAGGCAATTTACATAATATCGGGGTTGATGAAAATGAGGGAACTTGGAATAGAGAATGTGATGATTTATGAAATGAAAGATTCTGGAAATAATAGCAGAGAATGGGAGGATAATCTGGGGATATTTAAAGCAGATTACTCTCCTAAGATTGTTGTTTATTTCCTGATAGTTTATTTAAGATTGTTGCATCTGATAACATGAAGGGATGGCAGAAAATTTTGTTGATTGTTGCAGCGGTGCTTGTAATAGTTTTGTTTATAAAATGGTGGATGAGCTATGAAGCGATGGAAATTATAGTAAAAAATGAGAGAAATGAAGATGTCAATGTGAGTATAGTTTTACTCACCATCGACGATGTGGAGATGTTCAATAAGAGCATCTTTGTGAAAGCAAATGAAAGTATAACGCTGCAGAATGTAACCACATGGGCAAGCGTTTATTACATCAAGGTAATAATAAACGACGGCAATGAAAGCATAAAAAAGAAAATCAAATACGGGAAATATTATGAAACTATAGAAGTGATAATAGGCAATGATGGAATAGAAGTGAGGAATGAGAGGGTGTAAAAATTATCTCACCAGACATTTACATACAAATTTCTCAAGTTCTCTTTTGAGAGTTCTAAATTCTTCATTAGAATAAGTCTTCTCATTTAAAAAATCAGGGTTTAAAGTTTTTGAAGGATTAAATCTCTGCAAAACATACAATTCAGCTCCTTTTATTAATTTTCCTATGCTGATGATATCTTCCTTAGTAAGCTGTGATTTTACAACCGTTGTTCGAAACTCATATTT
>JAGHBD010000106.1 GCA_021161135.1 Thermoplasmata archaeon | reverse complement strand
GTTGGTGCGCTGGCTGGTCTTACTTTTTCTTTACAAAACACCATTCTTATAGGAACGGCTGGACTCATTACAGGAATAGCTGCCTCACTTTCAATGGCATCTTCAGAATACCTTTCAAAAAAATCAGAGGGTGAGAAAAATCCAGGCAAAGCATCATTCCATACGGGAATTGCATATATTTTTACAGTTCTATTTCTTGTGTTTCCATATTTCATACTAAAAAGCTATTATCTTGCCCTCCTCGCCACAATATTTGATGCTTTCATCGTTATACTCCTTTTCACATTCTTTGTGGCAGTTATAAAGGATAAAGTTTTTCACAAACTTTTCCTTGAAATGATGGGGATAAGCCTTGGTATAGCAGCTATTTCCTTTGCCATAGGATGGATTGTGAGAAGTGTGCTTGGAATCGAAATATAAGAATAATTTTATTCGAGAAGTGAGCAATAAATTATTAATAACACCGCCATTTATTTGAGACAATGAGATTCAGCCTCTATATACGCCTTGCTTTCGCCATCATGCTGCTATTTGCAATCATATATGGCTTACTCGTACTCATCGCCTATTTTGCTGGATATGCACAGCCCATTGTACTCGCCGTCTTAGCTTTCATAATAGTATTCATTCAGTATATGGTCAGTCCAAAGATCGTTGAAATGACAATGAGGGTGAAATATATAACGCGAGAAGACAATCCAAAACTTTATGGCATGGTGGAAAAATTGGCAAAAGAGGCAGGTATTCCTACGCCAAAAATTGGCATATCCATGCTTGAAATACCCAATGCATTTGCTTTTGGTAGAAGTAAAAGAGATGGTAGGGTCTGCGTTACCAAAGGACTGCTACGCATTTTGAATGATGAGGAGCTTGAGGCGGTTATAGGGCATGAGATTTCTCATATAAAGCATCGAGACATGGTTGTAATAACCATGCTTTCAGTAATTCCACTCCTAAGTTATCTCATATTCTGGAATTCTCTCTGGGGAAGGAGGAGGGGAGAGGGCGCAGCAATCGCATTTGCAGCTTTCCTCGTCTATTTAATAAGCAATCTCATCGTATTATATGTGAGCAGGATACGGGAATATTATGCTGATTATGGTTCAGCCATACTCACAAAAAAGCCACATGCTTTGGCATCAGCGTTGTATAGAATAACCTTAGCCACATCTGGTTTGCCAAAAGAAAAGATAAAGGAGGCGGAGGGAATGAAGGCATTTTTTGCCACCGACCCTTCAACATCTCGCCGCGATGCCTTCGATTTGAAACAGGCTGATTTGAATTTAGATGGCCATATTGATGAATATGAAATGAAAGTGTTTGCAGAGCGGGCTAAAATTAGCACAACAGATAAGCTAATGGAAATATTTTCATCTCATCCGAATGTTGTGAATAGGATAAAGAAACTGGCGGCGATAAAATGAGGGAAAAACTAATCAAAATGGAAGTATACCCCCATGCATATCATACAGAGCATTATTCAGAGATAATACTTGTAAATGGAGACAAAGCACTGCCTATTTATGTAAGTTACATGCAGGCTGAAAGTATAATGAATGGGCTGCACGGCAAAAGATTCCACCGCCCTCTTACCCATGACCTTTTCATTCAAGTAATTAATTCACTTGGAGCATCCATAAAAAAAGTTGTAATAGATGATTTGATAGAAGGCGTTTTCATGGCAAAACTTTACATCGAATACTATAGAGATGGAGAAGCAAAAGAGATAGTCATAGATGCACGACCAAGTGATTGCATAGCTCTTGCCGTGAGAGAGGGATGTGAAATTTATGTTGCTGAAAAAGTTTTGAAAGAAGCGGGCAGGAACAAAGAAGAGATGGGAATAGAGAGTTTTTAAATGGCTGCAGAATTATCTTCATGGAATTAGAGAAAGGAGAGAAACTTGTCAGATATGCAAGAGATGTAATAGAGAAACATGTAAGAGGAGAAAAAATAGGAGAGCTTGATAATTTTGAGGAGAAGTCTGGTGTTTTTGTCACCATTGAAACTTATCCTGCCAGAATGCTTCGGGGATGCATAGGAATTCCCGAGCCCATTATGGAGCTTCGAAAGGCAATAAAGGAGGCAGCAATTTCTGCATGTCATGACCCTCGCTTTCCGGATTTAAGAGAGGATGAACTCGATAATATAGTTGTGGAGGTTACCATTTTAACACCTCCTCAGTTAATAAAATGCAAGCCAAGGGAATACCCGGAACATATAGAAGTTGGAAGAGATGGGCTTATAGTGGAGAAGGGATGGTATAAAGGGCTTCTGCTGCCTCAAGTGGCTGTCGAATATAAATGGGATGCTGAAGAATTTCTTGCCAACACATGCATGAAAGCTGGGCTGCCGCCTGATGCCTGGCTTGAC
The DNA here is from genome assembly GCA_021161135.1 of Thermoplasmata archaeon. Lineage (GTDB taxonomy): Archaea > Thermoplasmatota > E2 > UBA202 > JdFR-43 > JdFR-43. The sequence goes on along the minus strand of JAGHBD010000106.1, from coordinate 1,206 downwards.
GAGGATACGAAGGTATATAAATTCCAAGGGGAAATTTTTGCGGAAGAGGAGCCGAGAGGGAAAGTGGTGAGAGTTGAATTCAAAAATGCTTGAGAGATATTTCGCAATTCTGGAGAGAAGGGCTAAGAGCAAATATCTTGAGAATAAAAGCAGGATGAGGAAGCTTATTGATAGAGCTTATGAGATATATAGCGAGTGTTGCTTCTGCGAACATAGATGCGGGATAAATAGGAGAGAAAAGCTTGGAAGATGCAGGGCAAAGCTTGGCAGCATTGCTTCACATTTTTTCCATTATGGTGAGGAGGATGTTCTGGTGCCATCCTATACTATTTTCTTTTCTGGATGCACTTTCGGCTGTGTATTCTGCCAGAACTATGATATCTCGCAATATCAAGCAGGCATCTATATTGAACCTGAAAAAATGGCTTGGATTATTGAAGGCGTTGTGGGAAGAGCAAGAAATGTGAATTGGGTTGGTGGTGAGCCAACGCCTCATTTGCCTTATATACTGGAGGTGCTGGAAAAATGCTCCGCCAACCTGCCGCAGGTATGGAATTCCAATATGTATTGTAGTATGGAGACAATGGATATTCTGAAGTATGTGATGGATGTATATCTCACCGATTTTAAATATGGCAATGATGGCTGTGCCGAGAGATTATCGAAGGTGAAGAATTACTGGGAAATTATTACGAGGAATCACGAAATTGCTTACAGACAGGGTGAGATGATTATACGCCATCTTGTAATGCCTAATCATGTTGAATGCTGCAGCATCCCCATTCTGAACTGGATAGCAGATAATGTGCCAGAGGCGTTTGTGAATGTAATGGCTCAGTATTATCCAACATACAAAGCTTTTGAATATGAAGATATCAATAGAAGGATAACCAATGAGGAATATCGCAAAGTTTATAGCCATGCAGTAAAACTTGGATTGAACTTAATTTAATGGCAGCGAAGAATTTTTTTATATCTTCCGCATTTCATATCGGTGCCGGCGTAGCTTAGTCAGGTGGAGCACCCGGCTGTTAACCGGGCGGTCACCGGTTCAAATCCGGTCGCCGGCGCTATTTTTTGTTTATTGCTTGAGCAAAATAGTTATTAAATTATTTTACATAAGGGGTTATGAAAGTGAAAAAACTTATTGCTGCTATCCTTGTTTTTATTCTGCTGCCTGTCTTTGCCAGCCAGACACAACTTACC
>JAGHBD010000007.1 GCA_021161135.1 Thermoplasmata archaeon | reverse complement strand
CAATAAAGGATAGAACAAAAATATTTGACAACTATTTTCCAAGTAAAAGGTGTGAAATAAAACATGTTCATCTATGGTTTTCCATTTACATTTTCTATTATAACTGGATACGGAGTCATCAAAGTTTGTCCAATAATTCTCCTGTTTTTTATTCCAGAGGAATAAAGATAGACAATGAGTATGAACGTTTTGTTTTAGCATTGCAGGAGGTGCTGCAATGCTAAAGTTAACAGCACCATCAATTATAAAGTATCTTTAAATATTGATGAACCAGTAACAATTGCAGCAAACTGTAGCGTGATTTTACCAAATGGGAAAATTGTTTATCTAGATGCATGGGATGTACATCACAGATATGCCCCTATTTCAGAGAATCCTCGTCCTCCCTATCCGAGATGGAATGGAGAGCCATGGTGGGAAGCCTGCAAACAATTTGGTTTGCCAGAAATTCCCTCATCTATTTACACCTTATCACCTGAAAATAGTTCCTATATATTTAGATGGACTTTTAGGGCAGGAGCATTTGGAGTGTATAAAATAAACATTAGTTTAAAAAATGTCCCAGGATTTGAAAAATCCTTGACTTTTGAAGTTAAAGAACCAACATCCTTCCGAAGCAAATATGCTTTAATTTTTACATGCGATGCATTTAGCGAGGCAAATGCATGGGCAAATAATTATGAAATGTATAACGTATTGGTTAATCATTATAATTTCTCTGCTTCAAATGTATTTTCATTAATGGATGCTACCTGTACTAAAGAAAATTTAACCGCCTTAATGAACTGGTTAATTGAAAATACTGATGAAAATGCTACAATTGTAACTTGGTTTACATGCCATGGTGCTCTCAAAAAGAATTTTGATAATGATAGAGAAAAAATAGATGGAATTTTACATTTATGGGGCTCGCCATTTTCAGAAAAGAATTTACTGACTGATGAGGAGATAGCGAGATTTATAACAAATTTGAGATCGAAGAAAGTGTTATTGGGAGGAGATGCATGCAATGGAGGAGAATTTGGAGGACGATTTGATATAGGAGAAAAGATAAACAAGATATTTAATGAACCATCTATAGATAGGGAAGGTGTAATTATTGCTGTTGGGGCACCATGGTTTAGGAGCAATATGGTGTCAACTTATGGGGGTGCTGTATTTACGCTATGGTTCACCGCTGCTTTGTTGGGGATGGAAGATTTCAGAGGGAAAACAGCGGATGATTTTGGAAATAGGGATGGAAAGATAAGTGTTGAAGAAGCTTTTAAATGGTCTTTTATTCAAATGCTGACTGATAACCCACTCTACCCATATGATTTCAATGATAACTATCCTGGAGAAATGTTTCTAAATTAGCTAACTGGCTATACTTGCTTCTTTTCATACTATAAATATTTCCTTGGATCCGCTATTTTTCCCTCTATGGCGCTTGCTGCAACAGTTGCGGGGGAGGCAAGATATACCTCCGCCTCCTTTGAGCCCATCCTGCCTTTAAAATTCCTGTTTGTTGAGGTTATCGCCACCTCCCCGCTTGCCAAAATTCCCTCATGAGCCCCAAGGCATGGGCCGCAGCCTGGGTTCATTACAACTCCTCCAGCTTGAAGGAAAACGTCGATGAGCCCTTCATGCAAAGCTTGGCGATATATTTTCATTGAAGCAGGGAAGATGAGGAAACGAACCCCATCTGCAATCCTTTTTCCTTTCAATATGTGAGCAGCAATTCGCAAATCTTCTATCCTTCCATTTGTACATGACCCCAACACAGCCTGATTTATCTCCTTTCCCTCCACATCCTCTATGCTTTTAACATTATCAACGCTATGTGGGCAGGCTATTTGAGGGGTTAGATTACTCACATCAAACTCAAACTCCTTTTCATATGGACCATCATTGTTTCCACCAAATAAAGCAGCTTTTGCTCCCATTTCCATTGACATATTTGCTATGGTTATTTTATCAGCTACCGCCATATCCTCAACTATACCATAGTACTCACATGCTTTATAGTTAGCTCCATCTGCTCCAAGCTCACCTATTATATGCAAGATAATATCCTTTGCAAAAACACCTTTTGGCAAATTACCTGTCACCTCTATTTTATATGTCTCGGGCACTTTCAACCATATCTTGCCAGTAGCCCACACAGCAGCCATTTCCGTGGCCCCTATACCTGTTGAAAATGCTCCCACAGCTCCATAGCTTGTGGTGTGGCTATCTGTTCCTACAATGAGCATATTTTTACCAGCATGCCCTTCCTCAATCATTACCTGATGGCATATTCCATAGTTTATGTCATAAAAGTTTTTGATGCCATGCTTTTTGACAAATTCTCTTATTTTTTTGTGATTCTCCGCCGTCTTTATTGTATTCGCCGGCACTCTGTGGTCGAGAATGATAACAATTTTATCTGGAATTTTTAATGGAGCACCAATTTCTTCGAATTTTTTTATCACGAGTGCAGCATTATCATGACTCATTGCTTTATCAATGCTTGCCTCGATGATATCTCCCGCCTCAGCCTTTACACCGCTCTTTTCCGACAAAATTTTCTCTGCGAGTGTCATTCTTTCAACCTCCTTACAACATCAAGCAGAGTGCCATCTCTATATTCTATGACCGCCACAATTTCATCATCAAAGCGAGGTTCTTTTGGCTTACCGACAAGGCTTATCGCCTTCTTATACAATTCCTCAATGTCCACTATCTCCATTTTTCCTCTAACAGCCTCAATTAAATCCTCTCTCCTTGGATTTACTGCTATCCCTCTGTCTGTTACAACAACATCAACTGTATCGCCAGGTGTTGAAACTGTTGTTACCTCCTCTCTTATAACAGGAACTCTTCCTCGCAATAGAGGCACGGTTATTATTGTTATATCGCTTCCCGCAGCAGCATCCTGGTGCCCGCCTATTCCGTGCAAAAGCAATCCATCAGAATGAGTATTGACATTCACATTGAAATCCAAATCCACTTCAGTTGCTCCCAAAAAGCATGCATGTTGCCTGTTAACCACACATCCGCATGTATGAGGATCGCCGAACATAATATGGCTTACTTCAACATGGTCATCATCCTTAGCTATCGACTCCACTGCCCTCAAATCAAAGCTCTGCCCATCGAGGATTTTTCTTATGGTGCCATCATGCAGCATATCAACGACAAAGCCAGTAATCCCACCCATTACAAAGTCTCCAACGATGCCATGCTTCTTCATGTATTCATGCAGGAACTTTGTTACAGCCAAGCTTGTGCCTCCCGCCCCCGCTTGGAAGGAAAATCCATCTTTTATCACCCCTGCCGCAGCAAGGAATTTAACAACATTTTTTGCGATGTTAAGGCGGGCGGGACTTCGTGTTATTTGCATTGTGCCAGTTTGAATTCCGCTTGGATCGCCTATGGCATCCACTTCAACGACATAATCAACGTAAATTTGAGGAATGGAAATTGGTGTGACAGGATAGGGTTGCAGATTGTCGGTAATAACGACAACATTGTCAGCATGAAAAGCATCGGCATAAGCAAAGCCCATTGCTCCAAAAGCAGATTTGCCGAGCATTCCGTTGCAATTTCCATATTCATCAGCTACCGAGGCTGCGATGAAAGCAACATCAATGTGAAGTTCGCCACTTCTAACAGCTCTTGCCCTCCCTCCATGGCTTCGCAGCACAACAGGCTCTTTCATTCCATGTCTTGAAACATATTCGCCAATCGGCCCATTAAGGCTGCCTTCTATTGATGTTATTACGCCATTTTTTATATGCTCTATGAGTTTTTCATGAACCGGAAATAAAGCTGTGGGAGCGAGCTTTATATCTTTTATGCCCATTTTTGCAATGGTATCAACAACCATATTGACAACGTAGTCACCATTTCGCAAATGATGGTGAAATGAAATAGTCATTCCATCTTCCAGCCCTGCTTTTTTTATTGCCTCCTTTATTGAAGGCAATAATTTGCTCTCATCTGGAAAAACTGCTTTTAGTGGAGGAGCATATCTTCTGCCAGTAGGTTTAAAGGAAAAAGGTCCTTCATATGGTTTATATTTTCTTCCTGCAATTTCCTCTGGCACCTCTCTCCCAACTGCATTTAGCATGAAGGAAAATATTACAGCATTTATAAGGATAACCCTGTCTCAAATGAAATTAATGTTAAAGGCGGCCAAACTATATATTGATTATCCAAACCCTTAATTCCTCCTCTTTTTCTTTTATCATATCATATGCTGCTACCTTTATTTCATAAAAACCAATGGCAAATGAATCCCATGTCCATACATATGGTTCCTCATATGCTACATGCATTACTTCGCTATCAATATAAAACTCCACCTTTTCCACCCCGAGCCCGGAGGATGCAGAAGCCATCACAGTTATCTTTCCTATAATTATTGTTTTGTTTCTGATTGGGAATATGAATCTATCAAAAATATATATTCCGTTGGTTGGTTTAAGTAGTTCAAGAGAAAGTGCATTGTTATAAATAATGAAAGAATAGTTGGACATACTCTCATTTGTGTGGTTTGCTTCATCTGCTGCATAAATCTTTACAAGATAGCTTACTCCATCTGGTACAGTTGTAGTATCCCATATAAAGCTGCTAGTATTCTCTAACCCTTCAGCAATCAAATGCCAAGTAGTTCCACCATCTCTGCTGTAAAATATGTCTATGCTTAAATTACTAATATCCTCTGCAAACCATTTTATAGTCACAGAGTTACTGAGAATTTCTCCTCCTGTTGGATAAATAATTTTTAGCAATGGCGGATTTTTATCTATCCAGAAAGTGGTTTGTTTAATGGTCTCTCTATTTCCTGCCTTATCCACTGCATAATACCATACAACATGTTTTCCTTCTTCCCTGACGCTAATTGCATCTCCATACACATTCCATTCAGAATTATCCAATTTGTAAAATATTGTTTTCACACCAGAATGACTATCATGTGCAATAAATCCAAGCAAAACATCGCTTACAAACCATCCGTTGCTTTGGTTTCCTTCCAAAATTATTTCAGTCCATGGTGGAGTGCTATCTATTTTCACTGCTTTTGTCTTGACATCTTCTACATTTCCTGCATTGTCTATACTGTAGAATGAAATAATATGCTCTCTGTCACTGGTTATCATGAATGGTGCCGTATAGATCTCCCAATCACCCTTATCAATCTTATAGTATGTTACATTTACTCCAGATAAATCATCCGTTGCATTTAGCCAAACCATAACTTTATCAATATACCATCCGTTATCTCCCATTACTCCAGAAAGATAACAGCTCGTGACAGGTGGTGTTTTATCATATTCCACAATGGTAAATGTATATGCTCCAGATACAGCAGAATTTCCGCTTGTATCATTTGCCCATATGAAGTATGAATAAGTTCCAAGCATTGAGTAAGTTGTATTGTAATAATAGCTTCCAGACATTG
>JAGHBD010000159.1 GCA_021161135.1 Thermoplasmata archaeon | reverse complement strand
TAACGTTTCATCAACTCTAAACTAGTGGGGTGCCTATAGTGGAGAATATTTTAAGAAAACAGTTTATATGAATTATGCTGCTCCAGAATTTATTTTTATAAGAGAAGAAAAGAGTCACAGAGTTTATAAGCCTACTGTTCTGAGAAATGCAATATATTTTGGATATGCTATCGCAAAACTCGTAAATCAAATTTCATATACTGAGGTGCCATGGAATCATTCCTATGAGAAATGTAATGTTTATTTCTATGATATAGGAGAACCCATTGACGAGCATTACAGAACGATAGATGGGGGATATATAAGGTACTTTTCAAATGGATTCGTTATTGTTGGTGAGTGGCAGAAAGAGACGAAAATAGATATCTCGTTGCCTCTTCTTCAAAACGGTGTAATATATGATGCTTTTGAGGAAAGATGGATTGAAGTTAATAATGGAGCGGTTACAATAACTATAAAACCGAGGATAGATAATCTCACAGGAAAAATGGCGCCGTCTGGGAGAATTTTTATTTACCCGAAAAAAGAGAATGTTGAAGTCAGTATATTGAAACCAAGGAAGGGGAGTTTATATTTTATGGATAGAGAAATATTGGTTACTGGAAGGGAAAAGGCGATTATTATAGGAAGGATGACAGTGGAAGCTGTCACAAATGGAGACAAAATTGAATTCTACGTTGATGATAGTCTGAAATACATTGATGAAATAGCCCCATTTAAATGGACATGGGACGAGCTTGTGATCGGCAAACACGAAATAAAAGTTATTGCCTATGGCGAGGGCGAGGAAGCAGAAGACTCAATTGAAGTATTTGCCCTTATATGATATTCGCTTTCATCCTTTTTATTGGCTTTGTTAAATGCCTCATTGCTATAATAGGCACTTCATACATGCCAGGTTTCAATTCCCTCTTAACTTTTACATATTTTGCTTCTTCTTCGCCTGCTCTTGCTCCACATTTCGGGCAGCGATAGCCCTTTCCTTTTCCAATAGATTTCATATGCTTTCCGCATTTACTGCATATTGGATTTTCCACCTTTCTGTAAGCATCTACAAGTTTTCTTATCTCTATCTTTTCCAGATTTATTGTGAATGGCTTCGCCCTCACCCCCCCATAAACCACAACCTCATCACCAGGCATTAGCTGCCTTATGATATTGCGAAACTGTTTCGTTGGCTCATAAGCGGCGCATTCAATTTCATTTCCATCATAGATTGAGAATATGACATGTCCTCCCTTTATGGTATGAGGTGCTTTTTTTACAATTCCTTTGACGATTACAGATTCATATGGTTTTATATCTCTGATTTTCTTTCTCTGCAAATGCTCATCTGTTGCTTGGTTTGTCTCAAATATAAGCCATCTTTCCTCCTTCGCTCCAACTATCATTTCTTTTGCTTTCTTTAACTCTTCATAATCATCGCCTCTTATTCCGTAAAAGACAGGGGAGTTTGCTTTTGGAAGGAGAGCAATATAGTCATTTTCATAGTCATAGTTATTGAATGTGCTGCTGCAGCTTTTATCCATTTTTATCACGCTTTCTTTATTAAGCCATTTTTCCTTTCCATATGTTATGAGCTCATAGGTTCTGTCTCGCGGCTTCCATGATATAGCCGCTGCTGCCCCTATGATACCTCTCCCCCCATTATAGCCTCTATAAATTGCCCCTTCCTTTTTTAAAAGCTCCTTCACTTCCTCCTTTTTTACTACGCTTTTCACCGCCTTTTTATAAATAAAATAGGGTAACTTTTTCCTTGTTATGACAAAAGATGGCTGGGCATCGCTCATGGAATATTCTTTTATCATCTCATCCACTATTTCAGCCAGTTTATCTGCATCTGCATCCTCTTTTTTATACGAGTAGCAGAAAATTTTTCTTCCCTCGATTTCTCCTATTTCTATTTTCTTCCCTCCTCCTCTGCCAACTTGCAGGGCTATTGCACCATTCCCTCTTGTTTTCCATGGAACATTAGGATTGAGGCGAACAAGGCGAGGAAAGCCAATTAAATCATACTCTATTCTTCTAATTACTTCTGTTGCCACATATGTTGTGCAGCCGCCCTGCAATGAATCTGTATCATCGAAGCCAATCCACATTAAGTTTTTATATAAGAATGTAGTATATGACTTTGATGAAAAGAGAAGAGTTGCTTCAAGCAACTCGCAATCTGTTGCTCAGAGCAGGCTTTTATTGCAGCGAGATATGCAGGATTAGGCCGAGTAGCTTTGACTTTATTGCAAGGAGAGATAATCTTCTTTTTATTGTAAAGGTGCTAAATAACATAGATGCCATAACAGAGGAAGTTGCAAAGGAACTCATATCTCTTGCCAGATTTTTAGAAGGTGTGCCAATCATTGTTGGAAGGAGAACATGCTCTGCCTATCTTGAGGATGATGTCGTTTATTTCCGTTATGGAGTTCCCATCATAACATATGCAACTCTTGAAAATTATCTGCAAGGCATTCATCCTTTCATTTGTGCGGCGCCAGGCGGCTTTTATGTTAATATTGATGGTGAGAAACTTAAAAGATTGAGAATGGAGAAAGGGGTATCCGTGGGGCATCTGGCGAGAATTGCTGGGGTATCGAGGAGGACCATACGTCTTTATGAAAGCGGGGAAAGGGCGAGCATAGATGTGGCGGAGAGGCTGGCAGAATTTATTGGAGAAGATTTCATAAAACCTGTTGATTTGTGGGAGGAGGTATGGAAAGAGGAAATAGACATCAGAAGAGAAATTGAAGATGAAATGCTCCGTCTCTTGGAGAAGATAGGAGCACTTATATTTCCAACTTTAAGAAGCCCGTTTAGTGCCATGAGCCAGATAATGGATGAGAAGTTGCTCGTTGGAATAAAAGAGAGGAGGATAGTTGAGAAGGCGAGAATAATATCTAATTTGGCGAGAGTTGCTGAAAAAGAATCGGTAATATTTATGGAGTCCTGCAGAAGAAAGAATATTGAGGGTGTGCCTGTAATTGTCAAGGAGGAGCTTAAAAGCATAAGGGATGCGGAGGAAATTATTGAGCTGATAGAAGAGAGGAAATAATGGAAGTAGAATTAATTTCTCATACACCTGAGCCAGATATAATTGCGGCTGTAGCGGCGATGCTTACACATTCAAAAAGCAATTTTAAAGAATTAAAGAAAGAAGATGAGGAGAAGCTGAGGAAGGTGCTTCGCATCGTAATAGACATGGGTCATACAAGTGTTGTTGAACATGCGTATTTCACCTTTGCCATTTCAGGGGTATCTCGTGCCTTAACCCATCAACTTGTTCGCCACCGCATCGCCTCTTACTCGCAGCAAAGCCAGAGATATGTTGAACAGGAAATGAGGTATGTTATTCCACCATCCATAGCAAAAGAATTTGGAAAGGAATATGAAGAAATGATGAGGAAAATATGGGATTTCTATGAGAAAATGAAGGAAAAGGGCATACCAATTGAGGATGCCCGTTATGTTTTGCCTAACGCTGCCCATACAAAAATAATCGTTTCAATGAACGCCCGAAGCCTCCTGAATTTTTTTGAGTTGCGATGCTGCTTACACGCTCAGTGGGAAATAAGAAAACTTGCATGGAAGATGCTCAAACTTGTGAGGCAGGTTGCTCCCACCATATTTGAAAAGGCTGGCCCTCCCTGCAAAACAAGGCATGAATGTCCAATGAATAAAAAGGATTGTAGATGGTATCCGAAGAAATGAAAATTTTTTACCAGCTATTTTTTTTATCACTCCTGATTTCACCGATTAACTCTTTTTCAATAAACTCCCAATCTCCCTTCGTTTGTAATTCATTGTTCTGTAAATTCCAAAATCCAAATCTTCGTTTTCAAACTGGAAAATTTCCCTGAGTTTTGCCTTCAATTTTTCTTTCAATTCATTTCTATCGTTCGTATTTTCACTCCTACAATGTCTTGTTAAAGCTCACAATTAATCATATAGAAAGATTATAAAGATTTGCTGGGAGAGGGATTAATGTTTATTTATATTTCTGTCCTAATTTGGGAGTTATCCAGTATATCCGCACATTCCAACTCGTGGAGAGTTAACAACAGGCAAGAGCATTTCTTCTCCACATTCGTGTTTCGAAGCACATTCATCACAAAGCCATCCCTTGCCTTCATATATGCATTGGCTACATACATATGTAGCGGTTTTTCCACAAATTTCACATTTTATTGGAGGTGGTTCATTTCTTGCCAGCAATTTAACTTTTTCCTTCATTTTTCCTTTTCTCTCATCCAAAATTTTTAACACAATTTCTGTTGGAGTGCCAAAATCATATTCATAATAAAATTTCTTTCCCAAGCTTAGCACTTCTTCTAATTTTTCTTTCATGCTTCTTTCATCATATTCTTTTAGAGGATATGAAGAGTATCTTATATTGTCAATTGTAAATGCGCTTAAATGCCCACAGCATTCCACCCATATGTCTCTCAGGAAATTGTCTAAATCCTTAAGCGTTGCATTTGCTGGCATTTCAAAGTGTATCCAGTATTGAGGTAAATACCGTCCTTCAGCCATAATATGAAAAATTTTTATTTCTTTTTGTTGTTTTTCTATCTCTGCTTTCCTTTGCTTGCATTTTTTCAAATGCTTTGTCATTACATTCTTACTAAAAATAGCACTACAAAAATAGCATCTTCCTTTACTTATTCTCCTTTTTGCCATATTAATCGGTTATATTC
>JAGHBD010000019.1 GCA_021161135.1 Thermoplasmata archaeon | reverse complement strand
ATTATAGGCTATTCAAGCCTTGATATCTCTTTTGTTTCATCAAAAAATCTTGAGAATGAAGATTTCTTTTTTGAAATAACTGAATTGCCAGAAGAGGAAGGAGAGATTATACAGCTGGTGGCAAACAATGAGGAGGAGGAAATTAAAAATTTAATCGAGTTTTCCAAAATTGTTGCCTCCTCCGACATAATAAGCGGCCATAATATAATGGGATTCGATAACTTGGAAATATATGAAAGGATTAAGTGGCTTTTGCAGAGGGGAGAAATACTTTCAAAAGAGGAGATTCGTCATTTCAGAAATTTTTTGGATGTATATGTAAAGAAGGATCAGTCATTTCATTTTGGTGTAGCCAATAATGTGGCAATATTTTATCCCTCAACATTCGATACATATCATGCTGCAAGAAAATTTTATTCACTCGATGAATACAGTTTGAATGGGGTGGTGAATTTTCTCGGAGTTAATGTTGAAGATAGAATACATCTCTCGCCAGAAAAAATGGCAATAGATGAAACTACATTGAAATACAATAAGCATGATGTTATTGAAGAGGTGAGAGTATTTCTCCAGCTCATTCAGCAAGGACTACCACTTTCATTTATAACGGGAATGCCTTTCGAGTTGCTTTTCCCCAGTGGTGCAACAAAAATGTGGGACTACATGGCAATGATCAGGGCGGCATATCATAAAAAAATAATGCCGCCTCTGTGCAGAGTATATGATGTGGCAAAAAAAATTGGAGAATATGGAAGAAGTAAAAAGGAGATTGCAGAGAGAGTGAGGAAGGAAGGAGCTAGTAAGGAGATTATGCGTATTGTCAAGTATGGCGAAGAAATGCCAGACTGGGTGGAGTATCCATTTCTCATATATGATGAGAAGAATAAGGATATAGCCTATCATTTTCCGGGCGGAATGACAATTAAGCCAGATAGAGATGCGAACAGCCATTTTGTTCCATGGTATAACGTTGTGGTTGCTGACGTAGGGGCAATGTATCCGACGATTTTACGAGCAATTAATGCAGGTGCTGATACTGTAAGGCTGGCGAAAAATGAGATGCCAGATGACTGGGTGTGGCTGAAAAAAGTGCCTCAGAAGTTTTTGGAGGAAGTGAAACCAGTATATAAAGAGGGCGGAGAAGAATTTATTGATAGAGGTGTTCTCATAGGAGTGAAAATATCGAAACAACCTGGAGTCGTGAATCTGGCAATGAAAGGCATCATGGATTTCATTAAAAGGGTTAAAAAGGAGATGAAAGAAAAGAGTGGTAAAGAGAGAAAAATATTGAGCATGATGTATCAATCGTTGAAAGCAGCAAGAAATGCAGGCACTCACGGCATATTATCTGCTCCTCTTGTATCATGCAGACAATTCAATTTATGGGGAGCCGCTCTTATAACCACAAAAGGTCAGCAGATTTTATACGATACCCTTAAAACACTCGAGAAAAATGGGGCAAGAGTTGTATATGGAGATACAGATGGAATATATGTGGCATGCTCATCGTCTGCCAGCAGAAGGCTAAGAGAGGCGCTTGGAGTTAATGGAGGAGATAGCAGATGGATTATTCATCCTGAGAAAGTAAAAGAAATTATAGATTACTGTAACAGAAAATGGAGGAATCTGCTTGGATATGAGGAATTTGAACTTGAAATGGAGGAACATGATGCAATGATTTTTGTGAAACATAAAAACTATCTCATATTTGATGTTGAAAATAGCAGTGTTAAAATGGTAACAAAAGGTAATAATTTTAAGGGAAGTGATAAGCCAGATATAGCTAGAATTGTTTTACGAGATATAATGCTTGATGTTTTGAGGCAAAATCTTGACTGGAACAATGAGCAGGAGGCGAGAGAGAAAATAAAGGACACTATAATGAAGGTGACCCTAAACAAAGTAAAGGAAATAGACATTGAGAAATTTGATATAGATGCCTTTACACTTGTGCAATCTGTACAGCCCCACAATAGATATAAGCCAAATCCAGATGGCTCTCCTTCTGTATATGGGGAAAGGGCTGCAGCGCTTGAAAGACTTTTGGGGAGGATAACTGTAAGGAGAAAATTTAAATTTGTTGTTACAAAGAAACCGCTGCCCGGCATAAAAAATCCAACAAAAAGCGGAGTTAAGCCCATACATTACATGTATCCTTTAGAATTGCTAAGAGATAGAAATGAGATCGATATGGAATGGTATAAGGAAATGATAAAGAATTTTATACAGGGTGCTTTTGGTCTGCCTCGCCTCGATACATGCAGGCAATATGGCCTCGATAGGTGGATGTAGCAATATTAAATAGAAATGTTTAAAATTGAGGGGAATTTTAAGGGTAATGATAGAGCTTATGGGGAAAAGGAAACTTCACTTTTCACTGATAGACCCAGACAAGCAATCTCCCGTCATCGCTGGCAATTTAGCGAGGAAATGTGAGGAATATGGAAGTGATGCCATAATGGTGGGTGGCTCTACAGTGCCAAATAGGGAGACCGCGTATCGAACAATTGAAGAGATAAAAAAGAATAGTAGCCTTCCAGTAATAATATTCCCAAATTCTGCAAATACAATAGCGGAAAATGCAGATTACATATTTTTTAT
>JAGHBD010000174.1 GCA_021161135.1 Thermoplasmata archaeon | reverse complement strand
GGATAGATTAGTGCATTTGATAAGAAAAATTATCTTCTTCAATTCTCCTTATAGGTAAAACAATAAATGAAAATAGGAGGATTGTGTTTGTTTTCTGGAATTGACAATAGATTGAGTAGGTTTATTTTGTTGAATTTTTCGAGAATTCTTTCTCTATTTTTCTGCTCTCATTATTTTCAGCACCAAAAATAACATGATAAATTTTGCTCTTAAATTCTTCGACAACCTCGCACAAATCGAAATTCTTAAAAACCCCTCATATTGTATTAATGAGGGGAGGGGAAACGAGAATGCCTCCACTTCTCTTTTTTCCGCCCTCCCCAATGTTTTTATATCTGCCTTTTTTAAACAACCATGTATAAAATCATTGAACATACTGCCGATGTTGGCATCGAAGCTCATGGAGCGACTTTGGAAGAAGCATTTGAGGAGGCAGCAAAAGGAATGTTTGCAATAATAACTGATGGAAGCAAAATAGAAAGTAAAGTGGAAAGAAAGGTGGAAATACCTTTTGAAGGGGATGAGGAAATACTGCTTGTTGACTGGCTAAACGAATTGCTTTATATCCATGACGTTGAAGGACTTGTATTTGGAAAATTTAATGTAAAAATCAATGACAAACTCATTGGCTATGCATATGGCGAGAAATATGATAGGCAAAAACACGGATACGGTGTGGAAATAAAAGCAGTTACATACCACATGCTCGAGATAAAAAGAAATAAAAAAGGAGTTACCATTAAAGTATTATTTGATATATAGGTGAGAAAATGTGGAGTGGACCATTGAGGAAAGTGGGGGAGTATAGATACGAAATACCACAGAGTTATAGAGGAATCAACGGCAACTTAAGGATGAGAGTGCCAGCAATGATATATGCAAGTGATGAGATGCTACCAGCAATAAGAAAAGATAATGCACCAGAGCAGGCAGCAAATGTGGCTACGCTGCCCGGCATTGTTGGAAAATCTCTTGCCATGCCAGACATACACTGGGGCTATGGCTTTCCAATAGGAGGGGTAGCTGCGACTGATGCAGAGGAGGGAGTGATTTCGCCAGGAGGAGTAGGCTTTGACATAAATTGCGGCGTCCGCCTTGTGAGAACAAATTTGAAAATAGGGGATTTGGATAAAGAAAAGATAAAGCAACTCGTTGATGAGCTTTTTAAAAATGTGCCATCCGGCGTAGGAAGCCAGGCAAGGGTTCGTCTCAACAGGGCGCAACTTGATGATGTGCTGCAAATGGGGGCAAGATGGGCAGTTGAAAACGGCTATGGATGGGAGGAAGATTTAGAATATTTGGAGGAAAATGGATGCATGGAGATAGCGGATGCAAGCTATGTTTCAGAAAAGGCAAAGGAAAGAGGAAAATCACAGGTAGGCTCCTTAGGAGCAGGAAACCATTTCTTGGAAATTCAGAGAGTTGCGGAAATTTTTGATGAAGAGGTTGCAAAAGTATATGGTATAGAAAAAGACCAGATTGTTGTCATGATTCATACTGGCTCGAGAGGTTGTGGTCATCAAATATGCTCCGATTATCTCAGAGTGCTTGAGCAGGCAGTTAGAAAATACAATATAAGTCTTCCAGACCGTCAGCTTGCATGTGCTCCTGTAAAAAGCAAGGAGGGTGAGAGTTATTTCAAGGCAATGGCCTGTGCTGCCAACTTTGCGTGGGCAAACAGGCAGATGATTGTGCATTGGGTTCGCCAGTCCTTTGAGAATGTTCTCCGCCAAAGTGCAGAGGAGCTGGGAATGCATATTGTATATGATGTGTGTCACAATATTGCAAAGGTGGAGGAGCATATTGTTGATGGAAAAAGAAGATTGCTTTATGTTCATAGGAAGGGAGCAACCCGTTCATTTGGACCAAGTAGAAAAGAAATACCCAAGAAATATCAGAAAGTTGGGCAGCCAGTGCTTATTCCTGGAGACATGGGTACGGAAAGCTATTTGCTCAGGGGCACAGATGAATCTGAAGAAGCTTTTGGCTCCACCTGTCATGGAGCAGGCAGAGTGATGTCAAGACATGAGGCAAAGAGGAGATGGAGCGGAAGGGAAATAGCAAGGAAGCTCGAAATGAAGGGAATATATGCACATCCAGCCAGCTGGACAGTAATGGCGGAGGAAAGCCCCGATGCTTATAAAGACGTAAGCCAAGTAGTTAATGTAACACATGGAGCAGGACTTTCATTGAAAGTGGCGAGAATGGTGCCTTTGGGTGTAGTAAAAGGATGATTGAATTAGCAATTAAGGCAGCAATATGTGCAATATTTGCAGCAATTGCACTTAAATACCGAATTTTGGATAGTAGCGGAACATTTTTTGCAATAATAATCGGAGCAGTAATAATATTCACGAAGGGCATTGCATGGTTCTCTCTCCTCCTCATTTTTCTATTTGCAGGTGCTGCAGCAACAAAATATAGGAGGGAAATTAAAAGGAAAAGATTACATGAAAGAGCAGCAAGAAAGGCTGGGAATGTTATAGCAAATGGCTTAGTTCCCGCCGCCATAGCTGCCCTCTCCCTCAAATATAATCTTGCTATACCTTTTGTGGCTTCGATTGCTGTGGCAATGGCGGATACATTTGCATCTGAGTTAGGGGTGTTATCCGATAATGCTTATCTCATAACGAATTTAAAGAAAGTTGAGCCGGGCACGAATGGAGCAATTTCCATGCTTGGAGAAGGAGTTGCTTTACTTGGCTCATTTATTATCTCCTTCTCAGCATATTTTCTCATTGGCATAGATTTATGGGAAGTTATATTATGCGCTTTTCTCGGCTTTTTAGGCTGCCATATCGATTCCATTTTAGGGGCAACATTTCAGGGAGGCTATAAAGGGGTGGTGAATGGAGAGGATACGATTTTAACCAACAGCGATGTGAATTTGATATCCATCTCCCTAACAGCCCTTATTGCATATCTCGCTGTGGAGGCAATAGCATGAGCTGTTTTAACATGGTGAAATTGCAATTGACAACCACCACGATATTTCTTTTCCCAAAATTTTTAAAAAGCGCATTACAGTTATGAAAAAGAAAATGAAAAAAATTATAGTTGCAATTTGCATGGTGGCGATAATATCCTTTTCATTGTCAATAGCTACTATTAAAAACGAAAATAATGGAGAATGGAATAAGGAATATGAAGGGTCGCACTTCTTTGACATCGAGCCGACAAAGAGAGGAGATGTAATTGTTGGAACATTTTGGAAGCAGGGAGAAGGAAATGGGTTGATTATGAAAGTAGATGAAAATGGAAACATGATATGGCAAAGATGTTATGGAGGAAGAGACGAAGATGGACTATGGTGTGTTTTGGAAACAGAAGATGGCTATTTGGCAGGAGGATATACCTTTTCTTACGGAGGATTGTATAATGAAGATTTTTGGCTAATAAAAGTAGATAGGAATGGAAATGAAATATGGAACAAAACATATGGAACCAAGGACGGAGTACTTGGGGGAATAACAAAGGCAAAGGATGGAGGATATTTGATAGTAGGGAGTGTACCGGGATTTAAAAATAATGTTGATATTGTAGATGATGTGCTTCTTTTAAAAATAGATGAGAATGGTGATATGATATGGTATAAATCTTTTGGAGGCAATAATACGGAGGCGGGGGATTGTATAATAGAAATAGATGATGGCTATCTAATATCTGGTGTTACAGTATCTTATGCGACTTATGGAGTATCAGATGCGTGGCTTATTAAAATTGATGAAAATGGAAATGAAATATGGAATAGAACATATGGTTGGCGAGGCTACGGATGGAAAGGATATGTATGGAATGCATATGTTAAGGAAGAAGAAGATGGATATGTAATAGCTGGCTATGTCTTGTTAGGTAGAGGAGAAATACCATATGCATATTTAATAAAAACGGATAAAGAAGGAAATGAAATTTGGAAAAAGGTATATGGTGGAGGAGAATATGACTATATAAAAGATTTTGAAGTTATTGATGATGGTTATATTTTGGCAGGATTCACAGAAAGTTATAATGTGGGAAATTTTGATGCATGGCTTTTGAAAGTAGATAAGGAAGGAAATGAAGTATGGAATAAAAGTTTCGGAGGGAGATGGGAAGATAAATTTGAGGGAATAATTGTTTTGGAAGATGGTTATTTATTATGTGGAAAAACAGAACATGAATGGGGATATGGCAATGGATGGCTTGTAAAATGTAATGATGAGGTTCCGCCTAAAATAAAAATTATTAAGCCTAAAGAAAACCATCTTTATATTTTTAATAGAGAAATAATGGCATATAGCAAAACTTTAATTATTGGAGGGATAACTGTAGTTGTTGAGGTAGATGAGCCAGAAAAAATAGATAGAGTTGAATTTTATTATGGTAGCCATTATGTTTTTGATGAAAAGCCGAGAGAAATAGATTATTCCCCTCCATATGAATGGAAATGCAGAGTATTTGGGTTAAATTCATGGGGAAGAATAACTGTAGCTGCCCGTTATGGAAATGCAGGAGCTGCAGCAGTAGATAAAATAGAAGTGTACATAATAAATCCATTCCCCGCTCCTGTTTCCTTCTCCTCCTTGTATAAATAGAGCAATGCTGTCAAGCCACTTCCTTTCCTTTATTTTTCCAGCAAATTATAAATAGAGGCATACATCTTTTTATCATGAAATTTAGAGTAATCATTCAGCAAGATGAAGATGGCGTGTTTGTAGCTGAATGTCCCTCTTTGCCTGGTTGTATTTCTCAGGGTAAAACAAGAGAAGAAGCGTTAGAGAATATTAGAGATGCAATTACAGGATATCTAGAAAGTTTAAAGAAACATAATGAGCCAATTCCTCCACCAATTGATGAAGAAATTGTGGAGATAAATGCCTAAATTGCCCATTTTATCTGGAAAAGATGTTGTTAAGGCATTATCTAAGATAGGTTATAAAATAGATCATCAGACAGGGAGTCATATTATTTTAAGACACGAAAAGCCACCACATAGAAGAATAACTGTACCAGATCATAAGGAGATAGCAAAAGGAACATTAAGGGCGATAATAAGGCAGGCCGGCTTAACAATAGAAGAATTTATTCAGCTTTTGTAAAATTAAAGAGTAAAGGCGGTATGCTGTCAAGCCCTTCCTTTCATTTTCATTTTTTCTTGTCAGCAGCAGGAGGTAGGAGGCAGGCATTGTTTTCATAGAACAATTTTGCTTACCGTTAGCAATATAAAGACAAAAAAAAATTATAGTATCGGTGAGAGAATGAAAAAGGTGTTGTTGGTATTGGCAATTGTGGGAATGTTTGTCATGCCAATGATGCCTGTGAAGGTAAAAGCTGATAATACAACATTGGCAACACATTATTGGCATGACAAAAAATTGATATGGTGGATGTGGAGTGTTGCTAAATATGCGAATGATGAAAGTTTGGATATTGGATTAAGAGCAGAGATTAATCATAAGACCATTTACAGGTGGTTAAATATATATTTTGATGGATGCAGTAGTATGAGGAGTTTTTATAATCGGGTACAGGAATTATGTGGAGATGCATGGAAAAACGGTGTTAATGATCCTCCATCAGAATTGGATATGAATAAGAAAAGTTTGTACGACATCATGAAAACTATAATAAATGATAACGATCCTCCCACTTATCTGTTCTGTCATCAGCAAGCAATTTTATTTGCAGCTGCCGTAAAAGCAAGGTACAGTGAATGGAATGGTGAAAGATATGTATTAAAGTCAGGATACAATGATTTTATATTTTACTTTAATGTAAAGTTTGAAAATAACCCATTAGGACACATTCAGTTAGTAATAGATAAATGGAACGGACAAGATTGGTTTTACTACAAAGGGAAATGGTATAATAAATGGGAAGCAGATACATGGGAAAATCAGTATAGACCATGGAATAAAGATGAGGGATGGAAAGATAACTCAAAAATGTGGACAGATACAAGTAGCAGTACAGCTTCGACAGATGAAAAGATAAACGAAGAATATAATTGGACAGAAATAGAAAATGTTATTTCTATTTCTGGCGATAATCAGTGGTATGAATTCTGGATAGAAGATAATTTAATAAATGATTACTATAATTACTTGAGAGAAAATGAAAAATAAAATCCTCTTTCTTATAATTTTTTGGATAATAATATTTAGCATTATTCCGACCGGACATAGCATCGAGAAAAAAACAATTATAACAGTAGATGATGAAGGAGATGGAGATTTTACAAGCATACAGGAAGCAGTAAATCATGCAAAGGATGGGGATACAATTTTGGTGTATAGCGGAACATATAATGAAGAAGTAATAATATCTGATAAAAGCATTGCAATTGAAGGAACAGCACATGAATTAGGAAAGGGAAATGATACAGGAAAACCGGTGATAACTGTAGAAAAAGAAGGAACGAAATTTGGAATATTCATACAAAGTGATAACTGTACAGTTAAAAATATGAAGATAGTTGGTAAAGATGGATATGGGTGGGCTGGTATAGGAATCTGGAAAGCTAATCATAACAGAATAATAAATAATGATATCTCTAAAATGATATACTGGGGAGTAGAAGTTGTTGGCAATTTTAATTATATTTTTGGGAATAACATAAGCTACGCTTTTGGAGGAGGTATACAAATTAATAAATGTGGAAATGTAGTTGTTTTCAATAGAATTTCAAATTGTCGCGATAGGGGAATCCAAATTAGTTCTGGTAGTAAAAATACTACTGTAAGGTGGAATATTGTTGAATATTGTAATCCTGGTATAATGGTATATGGT
>JAGHBD010000092.1 GCA_021161135.1 Thermoplasmata archaeon | reverse complement strand
ATACAAAAATAATTGAAAATAATTTTTCTTGTAATGAAGTAGGAATTGCTGTAGTAAATTCGTTGTTTACCATTGTTTCCCATAATAACATTATTGACAATACATATTCTGCAGGAATAAGCGATGCACATATTTGTATATGGTATGAAAATTATTGGAGTGATTGGCACATTCCTTTACCCAAGCCTATCATAGGGGAGATTGGCATAATCTTTTCTATTCCATGGATTCAATTTGATTGGCATCCCTTGATACAACCATATGAATGGTGGAAGGAGTGAATCCATTTCCGGCTCCTGCCTCCTCTGCCTCCTTGCATAAATAAGGTAGTATGCTGTCAAGCCCTTTTCTTTTTCTGGCGGCATCTCCAGCAAGGGATAGGATACCAAAAAATATGAAAATTATGGTTTATGCCACAAAGCGTCTTTTTATAAAATCTTTAAATTGATAAATGTTACTAAAATGATGGGAAAAATAGCATCCATATGTGTTATGACAATATGCATCTTTTCATTGGTTAATGCTTCTATTCTTGAAAAACCTCAGTGGAAAAAAGGAGATTACTGGCAGTATGCAATGAAAACTCTTGGAGGCGAGAAGGAAGAAATATTATCCATTACAATTTTAGGTAGAGAAAATATAACTGTTGGTAACATCACATATCGCTGTATAGTGGTTAAGTCAAGCGGTGTTAAGGAAGAAGTATATTATTATGATGAGGAAAGCTTAACCATCATAAAGAAAATACTCTATAATGATGAAGGAAATAAGGAGATAATTTATGAGTCACCACAACCTTCGCTTATTCAATACCCAATATTTGTTGGAAAGAAATGGAATATAACCATCGATTACGAAAACAATTCCGTGACTCTGTTCATGGAATGTATAGGAATAGAGAAAATATCGACGAGGGCAGGTACGTTTAACTGTCATACTATAAGAGCAGATTACATTTTTAATGAAACCTCTTCCAGTCCTTACGTTTACCAGATTATTTATGTTTCCAGTAGTGTAGGGAATGTAGTAAAAACAGAAATGTACGGAAATAATACACTTGTAAGCTATACTGAGCTAATATCATTTCATTATAGTGGCTATGTAGAAGAGCAGAATTACACAATTGTATTAGTGATAGCTATTGCTTTTATTTTCATTTTAACGCTTGTTTTGTACAAGATTAAAAAATAGGCCATCTAGGGCATATGCACACTATCTTTCCCATTCCAATTCATATGGACTAATAATAAAGAGTGCTCCCTTTCATATCTTAATCCATTTCCTTTTCTTCTATGTTAATTTCATAGGCGTGATGAATTGGATTGTGGAAATTTTTTCGGTACTCCACAACTCCACATATAAGCAAAATATCCAAATAGTTTTAATAGCCGTATCTATTCAAAACAGATGGATTATCTCATAGATATAGCAAAAGAAGTGGTGGAGGCGATTGAAAAAGCAGTTAGAAAAGTGGCAAGGGAAAATTTTGGTAAGGAAGTTGCAATGGGTGCAGATGGGACACCCACACTTTATATAGATAAGGTGGCAGAGGATGCTGCCCTCGAAGTAATTGGCAAGGAAGCAAATGTACTCTCTGAAGAGGCAGGTTACATTGACAATGGAAAAAAATATACTTTTGTCATCGATCCCATAGATGGCACGAGAAACGCGGCGCATGGCATACCATTTTATGGTATATCCATAGCAATCGGAAGAAAAAGTGTGGAAGATGTGGAATATGGCATAGTTAAAAATATACCAAGTGGCGATGTATATGAGGCAATTAAAGGAGAGGGAGCATATCTCAATGGCAAGAGGATAGAAGTAAGCGAAGATTATTCGGATATAATTTATATTCTCGCTCTTGGCGAGTCAGGCAATGAAAAGACATGGAAGCTTGTGAAATTCAATACCATCCGTGCCATGGGAGCTGCTGCCATAGAGATGTGCCTTGTTGCCTGCGGAGCAGCCCACGCTTATTTCATGCCTCAAGAAAGTTTGCGCACCACCGATTTTGCGGCTGGCTGTCTTATTGTGAGAGAAGCAGGTGGAGAGGTGTATAATGCAAATGGGGAAGTTTTAAATGTCCCGTTCGATTTGAAAGTAAGGAGCAGTGTGCTTGCAGTTGCATCCCGCAAAATAGCGGAGGCGTTGTTATGAAATGGGGACTAATATGCAAGCCATCTGAAAAATCATTTGTAATAGGCAAAAAGATTTATGAGATGCTTAATGGGGCATTGCTTGAATATAAAATAGCAGAGTATATGGGGGAAAAAGGATATTCGATAGAGGAAATAGGGAAAAAAGCAGATGCAATAATAATTGTTGGAGGCGATGGAACGATTTTAATGACTTTACAGCACACAGATAAACCCATCTTTTCCATAAATACGGGCAGAATTGGCTTTCTAACTGAAATAGAGGCAGCAAAGGCGGAGGAGGCAGTGGAGAAATTAAAGAGAGGAGAATATCATGTTGAAGAGAGGATAAAACTTTCTTCAAAGCTTGGAAAGAAGAGACTGCCAGATGCAGCAAATGAAATTGCCATACATACTGCTCATGTTGGAAAAATTTTGTTGCTTAAACTATATGTTGATGGAATTCTTACACAATCTTTCTATGGAGATGGTTTGATAATCTCAACGCCAATGGGTTCGACAAGTTATGCATTAAGTGTAGGCGGTCCTGTTGTTGATCCAACCCTCAAAGTTTTTATTATAGCCCCTATAGCTCCTTTTCGCCACTTGGCGTCGGCTCTTGTAATTCCATCAGATAAAAAATTGAAAATAAAAGTTGAGAAGCCAGCAAAAATTGCAATAGATGGCATCCATACCTTCGATTTTTCTCCAAGCAGAACATTATCCATTGAGCAATCTGACGTGGCTGCGAAATTCATAAAGATAGATGATAATTTTTACCGCAGAATATATCGCAAATTGAGTTTCAGATATCCAAAAAGTCTGTAAAATGAAAATAAGAGGAATAGAAAGAAAATGTCTGGATGCAATAAAAGAGGCAGCTAAGGATTTGCATCCAAATGAATTCCTTGCCATGCTATCAACTGGAAGAAGAAAGGATGTTATAAGTGAGCTTATCCTACTTCCTCAAATGACATATGGCAAAAGGCACGCAACTTTTAACATGTACATGGCTCCATTTGACAGAAGTATCGTGGGCACCATACATTCTCATCCAAGTGGAAATCCAAGACCATCTGAAGGTGATTTACTGACTTTCCAGAAACATGGAAGAGTGCATATAATCATTGCCTATCCATATGAAGATGATACATGGAGAGCTTACGACTATACAGGAAGAGAAATTAAACTTGAGATTGTGGATTAAGAATTGCAAATATTTTATATCCTTATGCCAATAAATCTCATGGAAGATGTTATTGAAATGCTAAAAGAAGCAAAGAAAAAGGATGCAAATTTTGATAGAATTCTTGGCTCAATGTGCACAGTGCCTCATGAAATGGCGAAAAAAGCATACAATATGTTTATTGAAACAAACCTTGGCGATTATGAACTTTTCAAAGGCACAAAAGAACTGGAAGATAAGGCGATAGAATGGATTGCAAAGCTGCTGCACGCTCCTCCAGGCTACGCTGGCCTCCTTACATCTGGCGGGACGGAAAGCAATATTACGGCGCTGTGGATATTTAAAAAATTGAGTGAGAAGAGAGAAGTTATACTGCCGAAGCAGGCGCATTTCTCATTTGAAAAAGCTGCCTCGCTCCTCGACTTAAAATTGAAAGTTGTGGAATGCGGACATTTTATGAGGGCAAGAGATGTTAAAAAATATATTTCTTCCTCGACAGCCTGTGTTGTAGCAATAGCAGGAAATACAAATTACGGCTATATTGATGAAATTGAAGAAATTGCAGAGATATGCAGTGATGAAAACATTTTTATGCATGTTGATGCCGCTTTCGGTGGCTTTGTTGCACCCTTTGTAAGTAAAAAAATAATAGATTTTCGGGCAAAGATCAGTAGCGTTAGTGTTGATGCCCACAAGATGGGTATGGCATGCATACCTTGCGGCTTTTTGTTACTCAGAAACAAAAACTGGATTGAGGAGATAAAGGTGAGGAGCAAATGCACCCATACACGTTTTCAAGCTACGTTGCTTGGCACACGGCCTGGCGCTGCAGCGGCGGCGGCATATGCTGTTATGCATCATCTCGGCTATGAAGGATATAAAAGAATAGCAGAGAAATGCATGGAAAATACAGGGTATCTGGCAGATTTGCTTAAAAGAAATGGAATAGAATATGTGGAACCAGAACTTAACTTAATAGCTATAAAAGTTAAAAAGGCAGCAGAGGTTGCAGCGAGGTTGAAAGAGGCTGGCTGGTATGTTGGTTTTGATGAGGAGAGCGAGATAATAAGGATTGTTGTTATGCCGCATGTGAGCAACGAAATGATTAATAAATTTGTTGAGGATTTGAGGAAGGTGATGAAATGAAAAAACTGATTGAATCTCTTCAGAAGGCACCAATTGTAAAGAAAGGAGAGTATAATTATGTTGTTCATCCCATAACGGATGGCATTCCATTCATAGAGCCGGATTTACTGGAAGAGATTGTGGATGAAATAATGGCAAGGATGCCACCATGCAAACGTATAGTTACAATGGAAGCAATGGGAATACCAATTGCAACTCTCCTCTCGATAAAAACTGGTATTCCATTTACGATAATAAGGAAAAGAAAATATGGATTGCCGGGCGAGAGAGAAGTCATTCAGAGAACAGGCTATTCTGAAACAAAACTTTACATAAATGGGCTTAGTGAGGGAGATGAAGTTGTAGTGGTGGATGATGTTGTGAGCACTGGCGGAACTCTAATAGCAGTTATTGAGAAGTTAAAGGAAATGGGGGTAAGGGTTAAAGGAATTTTTATTGCAATAGGTAAAGGAAAAAAGGAAGAGATAGAGAAAAGAATAGGTATGAAAATTGAAACCCTCGTGAATATAACGGTGGAAAATAATGAAGTTAAAATATTATGAAATTGATGAAAAAAAATTACTGGAAGCAGCAAAAAATGGCAAAAAAATTGCAATAAAGATGCCAGAAGGGCTGCAACCATATGCAGCGGAAATCATGAAATTTTTAAAGAGAAATGGTATAGATGCATCTTTTCTCGCTGATTCATGTTATGGAGCATGTGATTTTAAAAGAATTGAGGGTATTGACAGAATAATATGTATTGGCGAGGCTGAAATGCCATATTTGAGAAAAAAATATTCTCCTCCCGTAACATTCATCGAAGCCTTTTATCATTTCAATGCTGAAATTGTTGGAAAAGCAATACCTTTTCTTGAAGAAAGCAGGATAGGGCTTGTAAGCATAACACCTTTCATTCATAAAATCAATGAATGCAAAAAATATCTTGAGGGTAAAGGGTATGAGGTTTTTATTGGCAGAAAAAGTAGAAGAATGAAATATAATGGGCAGATACTTGGCTGCGATTTCACTCCAGCGATGGAAATTGCTGGAAATGTTGATGTTTTCCTTTTTATAGGAGACGGAATGTTTCATCCTGTTGCCCTTTTCATTGCCACAAAAAGGCCAGTTGTTGCATTGAATCCAATAGGTGGCGGGGTATTGAGGAAGGAAATTACAGATGCTGCCGCAAAAATCGTAAAGCAGAGATATGTTGCAATTGCAAAAGCAATGGATGGTAAAAGAGTCGGCATAATTATGGCAGAGAAAATAGGACAGCGCCGCCCTCGACTTGTAAACGAGCTGAAGAAAATGGCAGAAAAAGCAGGAATGGAAGCATACCTCATTATTGCAGATGAAATTGATGATAGGCTGAATTATTTGGATTTCGATTTTTATATTTCGACGGCTTGCCCGAGAGTTGCAATAGATGATGCTGCGAAGTTCAAAAAGCCTGTACTTACGCCTATAGAATTTCAGATTATGATAAATGAGAGACAGTGGGAAGATTACGAGTTTGACCAGATTGTTTAAATATTTATGCAGAGGATTTTTTCTAAGGTATAACTCCTTGAATTTCCAGCATTGTCGTAGGCAGTAGCAGTTAAGCTATGCACGCCAAGAGTCGGATTCCACTCCCATTTATATGGCGGGTTATATATTGGATATGTACTTCCATCTGCCTCAATTTCCACTCTCTGCACTCCTGAGTGAGCATCTGATGCTGTTACCTCTACAGTTATCTTTCCAATGACAACTGCATCATACGGCAGGAAAAGGAGAGGAATAGGAGGCAGCACCTCCTTGCCGAACAGATTTATATAAACATATCCATCGAGCGGACGGGAAATATATACAGAAGGCGGTTGTTTATCTATAGTGAAGTTGCCAGAAATTGCAACGCCAACATTCCCTGCATCATCTGTGGCAGTAATCTTAATTTTGTAGGTTCCATCATCCCAATCCTTTATGTTGAGTGTATATCTTCCCGTATTGCTGTAGTTTGTTGCTATTTCATGCCATGCTCCATCGTAGTAATAAATTCCTATTGTGCCATCAAGATTATCGTCGATGCTATCATATGCCTCCCATTCTATTTCCATGTAATCTGTTCCATATGCCTTTCCTTCCACCGGCTGTTTTATTATGATCGTTGGAGGTGTGTTATCCAGAATGAATTTGTTAGAAATCGCAATGCCAACATTTCCCGCATCATCTTTTGCAAGTATTTTAATCATCGCTTCATCGGAATCCTGAAAGCCATATGTATTCCACATATATGAGCCCGTGTTGTTTAATCCGTTTGCCACCTCCACCCATGTTGAGCCGTTGTCATAAGAATAATATATGCTTATGTTTCCATCAAGATTTTCATCAACGCCATCGCTCGCATTCCATTTTACCTCATACTGCTGCTTTACAAATCCGCCATCCGGCTGGATTATGGAGACGGAAGGTGGCGTAGCATCATATTTTATTGTGGCATTAGTAATCAATTCATTTCCTGCTTTATCCACAGCCCTAAAATAGAGTATGTGTTC
>JAGHBD010000076.1 GCA_021161135.1 Thermoplasmata archaeon | reverse complement strand
TGCAACAAATACTGCAACTAATTTCTTTGTTCTTGCAATGCTCTTTGTTATGATGAGGGCTAGGAGCGGCTTTGCTGTTGCAATGAAAGAGCTTGTGGAAATCAAGAAATGGGATGGCGTTGTTATTCCCTATCCATACAACTTATTTCTTATAGCAGTGATAGTTTCATCTGTAATTTCATACTATATGACTTTGCTCGTGGGCAAATTTGTTGCAAAAAATATTTCTCGAATTTCATATTCATCTCTCATAAAGATATCTTTTGGGATAATGGTTGCTTTGGTTTCTATTTTCACTGGCTTAATTGGTTTAATTATATTTGCCATCGCCTCCATCATAGGCATAATATGCCTTGAGATGAAAGTAAGAAGAAGTGTGTGCATGGGTTTTCTTCTGCTTCCTCTAATAATCAGCTATTTTTGAATACAAGAGACCATGCATCTTTCATGAATTCTCCTATCTCTATCCCTGCTTTCTTAGCCAGCAATATGGCAGCTATTTCTGGATATATATTCAAATCCTCTGCTATCCTTCTTATTTCATCTCTTACCCTCTTCTCCCCTATCCCGCTCTCCATCATTATTTTTCCTACTATTCTCGTCATCAAATCTTTTTCCATTTCCTCAAGCTTCTTACTATCAAATTTAAAGCCAAGTGGCACCTCTTCCGCCTTATAATCAAAGAGTGGAAAAATTTCCTCTCCCTCCTTACCAAGAAGTTTTTCTTTTATCGCCTTCTCTATAACCTTCATTCCCTCACCCGGAGTAAGCCATCCTAGCTCAAAGGAGAGAGTCATGTAAAATTCTTTTTCGCTCATTCTTTCCTTTCCACTTCTTTGAAAGACAAAGGCTATCAATTTCTTTAATTCCTCCATTATTTAACCCTCCTTATGAAACCCTGGCTTTCAAAAATTTTCCATGTTTCTATCTTGCTTATACTTTCCTGCTCTTCCTCTATAACAATTCCTCTGAAATTATATTTTCTCACCATCTCTGTTGCCCATCTCACATCTTTTCCTCCAATAAATATATCTCTTTCAACTGCCTCACTTATTTCTTTAAAATATTCTTCTTTCATCCCCCATATTGTAATTTTTTCTGCCCCTGCAACAATGAGATCCATAACATCCTCCACGCCTCTCGGGCACGCATCAAGCCATATACCGCCATCCACCTTTTTATATAATTCAAGATTGGGGGAATTCTTTTTACATCCATCGAGATCTATAACATACACCAATTCATAATCAGCTATCATTTCCTCCATCTTTTCAATTACCTTTTTCCCTCTATATACCTCATCTCCAACCTTTATTTTTCCTCCCCTTACTTTAATCACTGGGTATTCATTCACCTTTCTTAAACAGTGGCTAATATTAAAAATTTACAGGCCCGGGTCGGGATTTCCAAGCAACCTGCCCACGCAATTTCCACAGGTTGCAGTTTGAACCCGAGACAGGGGATCCACAGTCCCCTATGTTACCGCTACACCACCCGGGCCATCCAAATATGAAAAACACATGGCTATTTCAATATTTCTTTTGCAAGAAAACAAGCACCTTTTGCCACCATAAAATCGTCTTTTATAACCCTTATTTCTGGCTTAAACTGGCGGGGGAGGAAATCGTAAATTTTATTCAACTTTTCTTTTTCAAGCCTTCCTCCTATTCTTCCTCCTATTGCAACAACTGGCAAATCAAAAAGCATCACAGCGTTGGCAATAGCTCTGCAAAAAATCTCGAAGTTTTCATCATATGGAAACTTTCCTTCTGCAAACAATTCCTTTGCTTCCTTTCCATATCTTTCTCTTATGCTCCATCCTGAAAAATAGCATTCTAAATGGCCCTTCCCACCACATACACACTTAGCATTTCCTCCAATAACATTATGTCCAATTTCTCCCGCTATTCCTTCGCCTCTGTAAATTTTTCCATCTATAACTATGCCCATTCCTATTCCTGTGCCTACTGTAATGCCTATCATGTTGCTTTCACCCAAAATTTTGCTTGCTGCATAAGCAAAGCAGTTTGCATCATTTTCTATAATGTATGGAAGATTTATCTGTAAATTAAAACTCTTGAAAGGAAGATTCGGAGCATGCACTATCTTTCCTTTCCTGAGCCATGCTGCAATTCCTATGCCAACTGCTTGTATTTCTTTTTCATGCATCACTTTCTCAATTTCCTCATTTATATTTTCAAGTGAAGTTTGAAGGGTTGAATAATGATGAAACCTTTCTTCATCCATTAAAAGTATGTCTGTAAAACTTCCTCCTATATCAATGCCAAGAATCATAAAATAAAATCTATTTCCTCTTTTTTATATCTATTATTTCTTCAGCTTTACTTCCACTTCCATGAAATCTTCAGCAACATACGATTCAGGAAATATTTCTCTCGCCTCTTCCTCCAGTATTTTTGCATCTCTGTAGCGGGGACTTATATGCGTAAGGAAGAGCTTTTCCACATTCGCCTCCTTTGCCACCATCGCCGCCTGCCTTGCTGTGGAGTGGCCATATTCATTTGCTTTATCTTCAAGTGAGGAATCGAAAGTGGCATCATGTATCAGAACATCGCTGTTTTTTGCAAATTCTATTAAGCGGTGGCAAGGCTTTGTATCCCCAGATATTGTTATTTTTCTTCCAGGGCGAGGAGGACCGAGTACCATATCAGGCGTTATTACCCTGCCATCTATTTCCACGTTCTGTCCCTGCTGAAGCTTTCGAAATAAAGGACCTTCAGGCACTCCAAGCTCCAATGCTCTCTTTTTGTTAAATCTGCCCGGCCTCATATCTTCCTCCAGACAATACGCCAACGATGGCACATTATGGCAGGCGGCGACGCATTTTATTTCGTAGCCTTCAAATCTCACACTCTCTCCCGGCTTCAAATCATGGGCAATAATTTCATAATCTGGCTTGAAATAGCCAAGATGCACGATTGTATCCACTATTTCCTCCGTTCCTTTTGGCCCATATATATGCAACGCTTCTTGCCTATCATTAAGTTGCAGAGTTTGTATGAATCCAGGCAGGCCAAGAAAATGGTCGCCATGATAATGGGTTATGAATACCTTGCTAATCTGCATGTAACTGAGCTTTGACTTCTGAATTTGGCGCTGCGTACCTTCTCCGCAATCAAATAAAATTACCTCTCCTCCCCTCTTTATAGCTACCGCCGACACATTTCTTTGCACGCTTGGCCATGAGCCTCCAGTTCCGAGGAAATGAATGTAAAGCTGCATCTATCCAAATTCTTCAAGTGCTTTTTTAACTTCCGCTATGTATGTTAATGCCGGTCCTCCCCCCATTAAAATTGCCACTGTAGCTGCTTCAAGTATCTCTTCCTTACTTGCTCCTGCCTCCAAAGCTTTCTGAACATGTATGCCTATGCAATATTTACAGCGAGCAGCAATAGCCATTCCCAAGGCAATAAGTTCCTTTGTTTTTGTATCGAGATATCCTTCTTTCAGCACAGAATCCATGAATTTTTTAAAGTCGCGCATTACCTCGGGATTATTCTTACTCAGCATTTTCATTGCTTCCTGAAAATCCTCTATAGCCTTCTTCATCTCAGCCATGAAGATGGATTGTATAAGAG
>JAGHBD010000001.1 GCA_021161135.1 Thermoplasmata archaeon | reverse complement strand
TTTTAACTTGAGAGTATATTCTCTCCTCATTTATAAATGAGGGGAGGGGTGTAATTTGTATTTATAAATTTTTCGCATAGTATGATCTTCCATAAATGAGGGACCAAATATAGCAATCGATATTTTTAAAGACAGGATAAACCATCCCACCATAACCATTGCTACACCTATAACGGGGAAAGAGAAAGGAATGAGCAATGCTCCTCCCGCCATTATGGGCAAAAGCAAGAGGTGGAAAGTTATATTCAATATGATATCCACAATCGTTGACCCAGGGAAAAGGGTATCCAGTATATAAAGCATAAAAACTATGGGAGGACATATAAAAAGCATGTAGAAAGCCATAGAAAAGGTGAAGAATAAAAGATATCCTGTAAGCGGTATTGATGAAAGAAAAAAGAAGGGAGCTATAACAGCCATTCCACAGGTGATAAGAAATATCCATAAAATAATCATAAGGAGAGGATGAAATGGCGTTGCAATCTCTTCAAAACTTTGTAAATTTGCATTCCTCTCATTTATTTTTCTAATATCTATAATCCTCCCCTCTGTTACAGGAAGAAGGGTAACAGAGGATAAACACACGCCAATAACAAACCATAAGATAATTTTTCTCATATTCGCCTCCCCATGCTATAACATAGCATAACTTATAAATCTTTCTCCTCAAAAATTTTACATATGGCTTTGGCAATATGTTGAAAATGCTTGAAGAAGTGGATGAAGAAGTAAGTAAGGCAGCTGATCTCATAAAAAAGGGTTTTCATAGAGATTTTATCTTAAAAAAGATTAAGGAGAGATTTTTCAGCAGGGAAAAAATTTTTGAAATGGCAAAATGCAGGATAAGGGCAAGAAAAAAATTTGGAGAAATGGCATCATATCTCTTTTTTGATGAAGAAGCCCTCCGCTATGCTACGCCGCCGGAGGTGGCTGAATACAGGGCAAAGAGGATTGGAGGAGGGGTGATAGCAGATATATGCTGCGGTGTTGGCATGCAACTCATGTATTTTTCAAAATATGCAGATAAAGTTATTGGGGTAGAGATAGACAAGGATAGAGTAAAAATGGCCAAACTGAATTTAATGGTTTTTGGTGCTGAAAATTTTGAGATAATGGAAGGAGACGCACTGAGCATGGAGATTTTTAATAAAATAGATGCTGATTCTATTTTTTGCGACCCTTCTCGAAAGCCTGAGGAGAAAAAAAGAACTTTCGAAACCCTTCTTCCAAATCCAATGAAAGTTTATGAACTGTATCGGAAAAAAACGGATAGAATTGCTTTTGAGCTCCCGCCTCAAATGAGGAGAGAGGAAATAAAAATTGAAGGGGAGAAGGAATATACATCGCTAAATTTTGATTTGAATCGCCTTGCGTTATATGCGGGGGCTTTTGCTTCCTGCAACATATCTGCTGTATCTCTTCCAAGCGAGGAAAGAGTTACAGATGAAGATGATGAAATGGAGATTGAGGAAAAAAGCGAGATGGCTGATTATATATATGAGGTGGATAGAACCATCATAAAAGCTGGTTTGCTGAAAAATCTTGCAGGAAAAATTGGCTTTGACGGCTTTTTGCTTCATCTTGAAGAAAGAAGAACTCTGCTGTCATCAGAAAATAAATACACTTCGTCTTTTCTAAGAACATATAAAGTGGTGGAGAGTTGTGAGTTTGAAATAGATAAAATCAACAGGGTTTTAAAGAAATGCGATGCGGGAAAGGCAACACCTCGCTTCTCAATTGAGCCAAAAGAATATTGGAAGGTGAGGAATAAAATAGAGGATGGGTTGAAAGGTGAAAAAAAGTACTATATATTCAGAGTGGGGAGAAAAGCCATCATTACGGAAAAATTATGATTTGGCAACGAGCTTTTTCGCTTTTCTTGCTATACTTTCCGCCGTCAAACCATATTTTTCCATTAGTTCCCTCGCCTCTCCACTTTCACCAAAAACATCATTGATACCCACTCTTACCATTGGAACAGGTTCATCCTGAATCGCCATTGCCACAGCATCTCCCAAGCCACCTATTACAGAATGCTCTTCACATGTTATTATTCTCCCGGTTCTTCTTGCAGCCCTCCTAACGAGCCTTTTATCAATTGGCTTTATTGTCGGCATATGAATAACCATTGCCTCTATTCCTTTCTTTTCCAGCAGCTCATGTGCTTTTAGAGCTTCAGCGGTTAAGGTGCCAGTAGCTATTATCGCCACATCATCTCCTCTCCTGAGTACATATCCCTTACCAATTCTAAATGCGCCGTGTGTTTCAAATATAATTGGTGCATCAGCTCTTCCGATGCGAACATAACACGGTCCCTCATGCTCCGCTATTGTCGGCACAACATCTTCCATTTCAGTTGCATCTGCAGGGGCTATGACAGTCATATTGGGCAGCACTCGCATGAGTGCAATATCTTCAAGCATCTGGTGGCTGGCGCCGTCGCCGCCCACAGATATTCCAGCATGAGTGGCGACAATTTTTACATTGAGTTCTGGATATGCAATTGACTGGCGTATGCTATCATAACATCTCCCAGTAGCGAAAACTGCAAAGGTTGAGGCGAAAACGATTTTTCCGCATGCAGCCAAGCCAGCGGCGACATCCATCATGTTTGCTTCAGCTATCCCCATGTCAAAGAAGCGATCAGGAAATACTGTGCCAAATCTCTTTGTTTTTGTTGACAGAGCCAGATCAGCATCGAGTACAACAATATCTGGATTTTTATATCCCAGCTCAATTAATGCCGAGCTATATGCATCTCGCAGATTCCTCATTTTATCTGTCAGCTTTGCGTTAATCATCTACCTCACGCTCCGCCTGCTCCAGTTCGCTCATTGCCCTTATATATTGTTCCTCACTTGGAGGCTTTCCATGAAATGATAACGTGCCCTCCATGAAAGAAACACCCTTTCCCTTTATTGTATGAGCTATTATGATTGTTGGCTTTTCATTCAACTTTATTTCATGGAAGGTATCGAGTATTTCCTCAATGTTATGTCCATCTATTTCAACAACATCCCAGCCAAATGCCTGCCATCTCCACGGCAGAGGTTCGAGATGCATTACTTCTTCAGTTGGCCCATCAATCTGTAATTTATTTCTATCCAGAATGGCAATGAGATTATCAAGCTTATAATGAGATGCCGTGTTAGCTGCCTCCCATATTTCTCCTTCCTGCACTTCTCCGTCGCCGAGAATCGCGAAAACCCTGTAATCCTTTCCATCTAACTTTCCAGCTATAGCCATTCCCACAGCAACACTCAGCCCGTGACCAAGTGAGCCAGTTGACATATCAACACCTGGCACCTTTTTCATGCATGGATGACCTTGTAAAAAATGCCCCATTTTGCGAAGATTTTTTAATTCCTCAACTGGAAAATAGCCAGCGAGGGCGAGGGCAGCATATAAAGCTGGGGCTGCATGTCCCTTTGATAATACAAGGCGGTCTCTATCAGGCCATTTTGGATCTTTCGGATTATGTCGCATTTCATGGAAATAGAGGCAGGCGATTATGTCGGCAATAGATAAACTCCCTCCTGGATGACCTGAACCTGCTCTATATACAGATTCTATCACCCATTTTCTTATCTCAAGCGCTTTTCTTTTAATCTCCTTAATAAGATTTTCATCGTGCATTTTATAGTGAAATATAATACGACTATTTATTGATGATGGGTGAAAGCAAAAAATGGGCTTTGAATGCTGCATAGCCAAAAAGTTTTTTTTGCAGGCGGTATTACATTGGGATATAAATGCGACCAAAGAGGGCTATTGTAAGCGTGTATGATAAAAGTGGGCTCGAAGAATTTTGTAGGGCTTTAAAAGAATATGGCATCGAAATATATGCTACGACAGGCACAAAAAAATTTCTGGAGGAAAAAGGAATAGAGGTAAAGGATATTGCTGAATATACTGGCTTTTCAGAATTGCTTGGAGGAAGGGTGAAAACACTACATACTCACATCCATGCTGCAATTCTTGCTAAGGAAGAGCAAATTGGGGAGCTGGAGGAAAAAGGAATAAAACCAATAGACATGGTAATATGCAATTTTTACCCCCTGACTTATGGTATAGAAGGCATGGACATCGGCGGCCCAGCCATGACGAGGGCTGCAGCAAAAAACTGGAAAAGAGTCGTAATCATTTCCCATCCCAGTCAATATAAGGAAGCGATGAAGTATTTAAAGGAAGGTTTTGATGAGGAGATAAGGAAAAAGTTTGCAATAGAGGCTCTGCAACGCACAGCATATTATGATGCCATGCTTCTTAAGCAACATAACGTGGAGTTTCCAACGCTGCTCACTCTGCCCTATATAAGAAAACAAATACTGAGATATGGAGAAAATCCTCATCAGAGGGGGGCTTTTTATGTGGAGGAAGGCATCGAGGGAGCATGTATTGCGAATGCTGTAAAACTGCAGGGAAAAGAGCTTTCTTACAATAATATACTCGATGCAAATCATGCCATAGAATGTGTCAAGGAGTTTGATGAGCCTGCAGCAGTTATTGTGAAGCATGCCACACCATCTGGAATAGCATGTGGAAGCACTATCGAGGAGGCATGGAAATTTGCTTATGAAACAGATGAATACTCTCCTTTTGGAGGTGTTGTTGCTGTAAATAGGGAGGTGACAGGCAAACTTGCAGAGGAGATGTCGAAAATTTTTCTTGAGGTAATAGTTGCTCCATCATTTAGCAAGGAAGCGAGAGAAATTTTTGCCAGAAAGAAAAATCTGCGTCTTCTGGAAGTGAGAGGGCTTGATGAGGAAAGGCGAAGCGAGAGCATAGAAGTGAGAAGCGTCGAAGGGGGATTGCTTGTGCAAGATAAAGACACGAAAGAACCCAACCCTGAAGAATGGAAAGTAGTTACAGAAAAGAAGCCGAGTAGAGAAGACATTGAGGCAATGGTGTTCGCTGTTAAATGCGTCCGCCATGTTAAATCAAATGCAGTTGTTTTTGTAAAGGGAAAAAGAACTGTAGCCATAGGAGGCGGACAGACGGCAAGGGTGGATGCAACATTCATTGCAACTCACAAGGGAGGGGAAAGAATAAAAGGCTCAATAATGGCATCCGATGCTTTCTTTCCGTTTCGCGATGCTGTGGATGTCGCCGCCAAAGCGGGCGTGAGGGCAATTGTTCAGCCCGGCGGTTCTATAAGAGATGAAGAGGTGATAAAAGCGGCGAATGAGCATGGAATTATAATGGTATTTACTGGTCAGCGATGTTTCCTTCATTAAAGCTGCATCGTTAATGTTTTAAATGATGAAGGAATAAACTTGTTGTTGCAAGGACTTGCTAAAGAGATGCAAACATTTATATACCCTACTTCTCTCTGCCAGCGAGATGTATGTGCGGAAAGATACTCATGATAGCAGGAAAGGAAAGGATGCTTACTTTGAAAGGGATGAGATGTGATGAATTTTTCTACTAAGGATAAACTTACTGAAAAGGATATTCAGAAAGGCTTGAAGTTTGTAATAAAAGATGGACTTGCGACACAGGCAATGATTACACTCATCAGCGGTGTGTTTCTCGTTGCCTTTGCCCTTCAAATGGGGGCATCAAACATCATTATCGGGCTACTAGCAGCTATACCTCCTTTATCGCAGCTCATACAGATTCCCGCCGTCTATCTCATTGAAAAATTCAGAGTAAGAAAGGCGATATGTGTCTACACGACAGCAATGAGTCGATTTTTCTGGCTCTTCATTGCTCTCATACCCTTCCTTTTCAGCAGCAGCTTCGGGCTAATTATTTTACTGATTGCCCTTTTTATGAATACCATTTTTGCTGCCATCAGCAACTGCAGCTGGAACTCCTGGATGCGTGATCTCATACCAGAAAGGCAGCTTGGCAGTTTCTTTTCCAAGAGAATGAGTCTTGCGCTGCTTACTGGAATAATATTGAGTCTTTCTGCAGCTCTTTTCATTGATTTGTGGAAAAAGCATTTCGACGCCATCTATGGCTATTCCATCCTTTTCCTATTGGCTTTTCTGGCTGGTGTGATAGGTGTGTATTTCATTTCAAAAATACCCGAGCCCCGCATGATAGGAAATGAAAACGGAAAATTCATTTCAATGTTGTCCCAGCCATTTAAAGATTTCAATTTCAAAAATCTCCTCATATTCTCTGGCTCCTGGAATTTTGCCATTAATTTGGCGGCTCCCTTCTTCACAGTTTATATGCTAAAAATGCTTCAGCTCGATATCTCCCTCATTATAGCACTGAGCATATTAAGTCAGATAACAAATCTTACTTTCCTCCGAATATGGGGTAAAATTTCAGATAATCACAGCAACAAATCTGTGCTCAGCGTCAGCAGCCCCCTCTTCCTTCTCTGCATACTTGCCTGGACTTTTACAACAATGCCAGAAAAACACATGCTAACGATTCCCCTCCTCATAGCAATCCACTTTTTCATGGGTATCTCGCTTGCGGGCGTAAGCTTGGCATCCCGCAATATAAGCCTAAAGCTCGCCCCCCGCCAGCAGGCGACGCCCTATCTGGCGGCGCACAGCATAATAAACTCGCTTGCAGCTGGAATTGCTCCGATTATAGGTGGGAGTCTTGCAGATTACCTTGTTGGAAGGGAGCTGGATTGGAAGATAATTTATAAGGGACCAGATGGTGGATTTGATTTTCCCATCCTGAGTTTCCAGCAGTGGGATTTTTTCTTTTTCTTTGCTTTTATTATAGGTCTCTATTCTTTGCATCGTCTCGCAATGATAAAAGAGGAAGGAGAGATGTGGAAAAGAGGGTGGTAATAAATACATTTTTCTCTGAACTTAAAAGACCAATAAGGAATTTTTCGACTGCTGGCGGTCTCTCCTATATGAATCAGTTCCCCTCGTTCATTAAAAATTTAAGGAGGAAGAAAAGAAACGAGGTTTCCTCAGTCTCTTTCCACCATGAAAAATAGTTTTATTCTTGCCTGATACATTTTTATTTCGTCATTTTCAAGCAGCACCTCAAAATCCATTACTTCTACTCTCCTTATGTGGCGGAGCGTCTTCTTCGCCTCTTCAATTGCATGTTTTACAGCATCCTCAAAACTATTTGGCGAGGAGCCAACCAATTCAATAGCTTTTATTACGTTCATGTTTCTAATCAGTTATGCATATAAAAAGGTAATTTTTTGTCATTTTACCAGAACCACTCCACCTTTGTTATAGTCGCTCCCGTTGGAAGCCATTTCACAACCATCGGAGGATATGCCTGCACTTCTATTTTATCTCCAACTTTTACTGGCTCCGTATATAAATTATTCTTCTCCTTAGTGAGCTGCAAATTCTCTCCAACACAGTGCTCTTCACCAGTAAATGCATCAATGAAGGCAATATTTGGTGTTGAAGCATCCGCATTATAATACACTCCCTTTTCCACATAAGTCACTATAACATACGCCTTTTTCGTTCCATTTTCTTCTTGAAGCTCTCCATCGAAGCATATTTCTGGATATTCAATTTCCCCACCAAGCATTATTGGAGGAAAAACAAAAAATTTCAATGTTTTAATCACTGGACATTTTTCATATCCACAATTCACTACAAATTCTATTGTAAGAGGACCAAAAATGGCAAGAAAAGATGGACATCTTATCATTTTTTCCTCTCCGAGTTGCAATGAAAAGGAGCCGCGGCATGTGCCAGTATAGCCGGGCAGGAAAGATATTACGAGAACATACCATTCCAAATCGTCTATCGGCTCGCTCCCAATATTCGTTACTTTTGCCCATGGTTGAATGAATGGAGGAATGCCATCAACACCTACCTCAACTCTTATTGCCTCCCCGCTTTTATTTTCTGCTGGAGTAAAATTAATGAGTAAAATGAATAATATGGCAAGTGTCATCCATCTTGCCATGTGTTATATGTTAGCATGGTTTTTTAAAATTTGCGAAATTTATTTATAGAACAACAAGCACATTATTATATGATGAATGAGGAAAAAAGATTTAGTTTTTATGAGCTGGGAGAGCTTGCTGAAAAGGCGCCAAAGTTATTTGGCATTCCAACAGGTACAAAGCTTGATGAGATGTTTTACAAGCTTGAAGAAGAAGATGGAAAACTCGTTAAAAAGCCACTTGGCGG
Organism: Thermoplasmata archaeon; assembly: GCA_021161135.1. Taxonomy (GTDB): domain Archaea; phylum Thermoplasmatota; class E2; order UBA202; family JdFR-43; genus JdFR-43. Next base: position 14,612 of record JAGHBD010000001.1, on the reverse strand, counting down.
TTTGCCATATCTTTCCATATTCAACATTTCTGGCATTCCTGATACAGGTAAAAGTTTATTTGCTGAGCAGTTTGCTGCCTATCAGGCGGCGAAAGGATATAAAGTTTTGTTTGTAACAGTTGAAAGTCCTGCAAATTTCCTGTACTCTGCAATTCGTGAAAAATGCAAAGCTTTGGGCTTAGATTTTGATGAAGCAGAGAAGAACATTGTCGTAATAGATGCTTCAGAAGAAGAGGAGCTTAGAGAAAATCCAAAGGCACTGATGGAAACAATGGCATATGCCATAAAGGAAAAGAAAATAACCAACGTTATCATAGACAGCATCACTGGCTTATATGAACATAAAGAAATGATGGCTCGCCAGATTGTCAGGCAGTTCTTCAATTTCCTCAAAAAATGGCGACAGACTGGGCTGTTCATTTCTCAAAAACGTTCTGCTCAGGCAAGTGAAAGCGTTGAGGCGGCGGGCGGGCTGGCTGTGGCGCATATTGTCGATGGAACGATTGTTGTTGATAAAAAACTCATAATGAGTCAGAGAGAGGCAAACCTTTATAAGAAGGATATAGGTGATGTTATACGCTTCATAAGAATCGATGGTTGCAGGCTCAGCGGACATGATACGAGAACATGGGTATTTGAAATTACTGATGCTGGAACAGTTGAAATAATTGCTCCTCTTTCAGAATATATAAGGAGGTGATGAAAAATGGAGATAATATCAAAGCCAATGGGTGGAAATATTGATGAAATGGCTGAAAAGGTGTTTATGGAGAGCATAAGGATTCTCGGTGGACTGAAAAAACTCGTTGAATATCGCAATTTAACATGGCTTCCATCACTTGCTGAAGCTGCTTATGTTGTGGTGCTCAAAAACGAGGCAGCGAAAACATACAGCGAGATAGCAAGAATGCTTGGCATAACAGAGCAAACTGCCAAAAATATTGCAACAGCCGACGAAGAGAAGGTGAAAAATTATATCATGGAAGGTGGAGAGAAGGCAAATGAACACATAGCTGGAGGAATAGCAAAGCTGGCTTATCGAACATTGAAGCAGCGTGGCGAGCTGGACAAAATTGAATTAAAGAAGGAAGAGGTGGAAGCGTTAGGCATAGACTGGGCAGTGCATGTGCTGGCTGCAATAAAAGGCATGGATTTCCCGGCGGAAAAGGAGGCATTGATGGAAAGGCTAAAGGGAATGAGTATAATGGGCAAGGATGCAAGGGAAATACTGCAGGCAATAGAGTATCCAGTTAAAAACCCTGCAGAACTGCTTCATAAGATAAAGGAAAGATTGCATGATTGAAGCAAAATATGCCAACCTCTGCCATATATGTCAAGGCGAGCTAAAAACATCAGAAATCGAAGCAAAGAAATGCAGCATAACAAAAAAGCCACTCTGCTATTTCAAAGAAGAAGAGGCAACAAAAGAATTTCTTGATTTCTTTGAAAAAGCCATAGGGAAGGCAAGAGCCTTGCAAATATTCTGGGCGAAGAGAGTGTTACGAAACCAGAGTTTTGCTGCGGTTGCGCCCACTGGCATAGGGAAAAGTTCATTTGGCATAGCAATGGCTTTGTTTCTTGCTGGCAAGGGAAAGAAGAGTTACATTCTATTTCCCACAACCCTCCTTGTGCAGCAGGCAACGGAAATGGCGGAGAAAATAAAGGAAAGGACGGGCAGTAAAGCAGAGATTCTTTTTTATCATGGAAATATAAAAAACAAGGAAGAGTTTTTTGAAAAATTGCAGAAAAAAGAGTTTGATGTGCTGATCACCACAACCCAGTTTCTCGCAAAACATTTCGATAAATTAAGCAACTTCACATTCGATTTCATTTTTGTTGATGACGTGGATGCCATATTGAAGGCATCAAAAAATGTTGATCGAATTCTGCAGCTTCTAGGCTTTTACTTCGACAATGGCTGGAAGGGAAAGGCAAAAGGGGTTCTGATGGTTTCAACAGCAACAGCCAAGAAAGGCAGGAAAGCAGAGCTATTTCGCCGCCTCTTAAACTTTGATGTTGGCTCATCTCATTTTGCCATAAGGAACATCGATGATATTTATATAAATGACGAGAGCTACGAAACAATTAAAAATTTACTCAAAAAGCTGGGGAGCGGGGGAATAATATATGCGAGGAGCAGCGAGGAGGCGGAGGAATGGCATGAAAAATTAAAGGAGGATTTTCAGATAGGGCTTGTAACAGCGAAAAGCAAAAAAGCTTTTCAGGATTTTAAGGAAGGTAAGCTTGATTTTCTCATAGGCACAGCTTATTATTATGGAGCATTGATAAGAGGTATAGATTTGCCAAAAGAGATAAAATATGCCGTTTTCATAGGCGCACCTGTCATAAGAATAAGGATCGAGGACATTGATTCCTTAAGTCCAAATATGATAAAATTTATTGCAAGTTTGCTCAGAGAAAGGGAAGAGATAAAAAAATTCGTTCCTCTTCTTCCGACAATAGAAAAACGGAGAGAGTTTCAGGAACTGAAGGAAAGGATAAAAATTATAATGGAAGAGGGGATAGGAAAGGAGGAAGATTTTGTTCTGAGGCAGGGAGAAATTATTTTGCCAGATATAAGAACATACATTCAAGGCTCAGGAAGAACCTCTCGTCTGCTGGCGGGGGGCATAACAAAAGGGCTTTCATTTCTTTTTGAGGATGATGAGGAATTGCTCCATGCATTCAGGCGAAGGGCAAGCTACTATGATATAGAGTTTAAAGGCATGGATGAAATTGACATTGAAAAGGCAATGAAGGAAGTGGAGGAAAGCAGGAGAATTAAGAAGAGAGAGGAAGAGGACTTAATAAAGCCGGCTCTTTTTGTTGTTGAGAGTCCAACAAAAGCAAAACAGATTGCCCGCTTCTTTGGAAAACCAAGTATAAAAGCAATTGGCAACTCAATAGTATATGAAGTGGCGAGCGAGAATCATATTCTCCTTATAACAGCAAGTCTCGGTCATCTAACTGATTTGATTACTGGCGAGGCATTTCATGGGGTGGAGGTGAATGGAAAGTTCATACCAATATATGCCACCATTAAAAAATGCATGGATTGCGGGTATCAATTCACGGAGGAAAGAAAAGAATGCCCGAAATGCGGGAGTAAAAACATAAATGATGCAAGGGAAAGAATAGATGCTCTGAGAAATATTGCATATGAAGCAGGAAATATAATAATAGGCACGGATCCAGATGCGGAAGGAGAGAAAATAGCATGGGATATCGCCAATTTACTTGCTGGATGCGGAGAAATAAAGAGGGCTGAATTTCATGAAATAACACCTGCAGCCATAAAAAAAGCAATGAAAAATTTGAGAGATATAGATGAGAATCTTGTTAAAGCACAGATTGTAAGGAGGATAGAAGACAGATGGATTGGCTTTTGTTTAAGCCAAAAACTCTGGGAGGTTTTCAATAACAGGAATCTTTCTGCTGGAAGAGCTCAAACCCCTGTGCTTGGCTGGATTATAAAAAGGGCTGAGGAGCATAAAGAAAGGAGAAAAGTTGGCATAATTCAGGATTTTGGCATCGTGCTGGAGGGAATTGAAAAAGGAGAGGTTGAAATTGAGATAAAACTCATTGAAGCAAAAAAAGAAATGAAGAACCCGCTGCCACCTTATACAACAGATGAGGTGCTTCGCGATGCCAATTCCATTCTTAAGATTCCTGCCAATAAAACAATGAAACTCTTGCAGGATTTATTCGAAAGCGGTTTGATAACATATCACAGAACCGATTCCACATATGTGAGCGAGGCTGGTCTTAAAATTGCGAGGGAATTTCTCGGCGCCGATTTTCATCCACGCCAAGGCACGCAGCACGGCGCCCATGAGTGCATCCGCCCCACCCGCCCATGGGATAAAAACCTGCTGCATCGCCTCATTCAGGAGAATGTTATTCAGGTTGAGGAAATGACATGGCAGCATTTGGCTCTATATGATTTAATTTTCCGCCGGTTTATGGCAAGTCAATGCAAGCCTTTTGAGGTTGAAATGAGGAAATACAGGATAAAGTATGATGGCAGGGAAATGGAGGAGACTCGTGTGATAAAGGCAGAAGGGAAGGCATATGAGCTTTACAGAAGCGTTGCCGTAAAAAGAGAGCTGCCAGAAGGGATATTCAGGAAAAGGGCGATAATAAAGATGTTGCCTAAATCGCCTCTATTTACACAATCTGAAGTTATACATACGATGAAGGAAAAGGGCATTGGAAGACCTTCGACATATGCAACGATAGTCGAAAAGCTTTTCATGAGAAATTATGTTGTTGAAAAGAATGGTCGGCTTTTACCAACGAAAAGGGGCTTAGAAATATACAGCTTTCTTGCATCAAATTACGGCGAGTTTGTAAGCGAGGAGAGAACGAGGAAAATAGAGGAGGAAATGGATATGGTGGAAAGCGGAAAAGCAGACTATATGCAGTTGCTGCAGCAGATATATGAAGAGGTGAAAAGCATCAAATGAATTTTATATTTGCCACCATTTACATTTCATGAAATGTGCATACTGCAATGAGGAAATAGAGGGTGAGGAGGAACTTTTTAAGGAAGGCAAATACTGGCACCGCCGTTGTTTAAGAAAGTGGTTAAGGGAAAAAGGTTGCTAATACCCTTGCTCCTTCATTATCTATAAAGCATTCATAGTTTGTGTATGATGAAAGAAATTTTCTCATTTCCTTGCCACCAGCTGCAATAATTGAATTACCGAGCATGCACATTGCTGCCCTGCCAATTTTATTTGCCTCCTTCAATATTCTCTTCATCTTTTCATTTGCCAGTCCTGTATTAAGGGAAAAATAGAGAGAGAGTTCAAAAAATCTGTCGAGGGAGGGTGAGGAGATAAATTCCTTCAAACATTCCCTTCCTGTTTCATTTATTCTTTCTACCATCTTCTCATCAAGCAGCACTCTTCTTGTTTCAATTTCATCCCCTACAACAGCAAGAAAAATTTTTTCTCGCCATTCTATTTTTTCCACGCCCTCCAAACCAGCTTCTCTTCTAATTTCCATCCCGCCAGCATATGATGCGACGACATCTCCAAGCCCCGTCGCCATCTTTATCTCCGCCATGTGAGCAGCTTTAACACCTTCTCTCTCCTCAATGCCATAAAGGCGGCAGGCGGCGAGGCATGTGGCAAGCGTAGAAGCAGCGCTCATGCCAAAACCCTGCGAGAATGGAAGCTCATTTTTTATTTTTGCCTTCACTTTTACTCCTAGCATCTTTATTGCCTCTTTCGTCACCTCCCCCTTGCCAACGTTTCCTTTTATTTCTATAGCTTTGGATGGCAAAACTTCTGCATAACTTCCTCTCGTTACACTAATACCTGCTCCTCTTGAACCAACTTTGTTGCCTTCCTCATCATAACACACTTCAAAAAAGCCTGTAATATGGGCTGGGCAGAAAGCGATTGCTTTCATATTAAATCGATGATTTTTTCAGCAATTTCTTCTTTTTTTCCTTCCGCTCTGGCAATTACGCCATTCTTATCCATAATCCATATTTTTGCTGTATCCTTTCCAAGACTTTCTAGTGTATTTCCTATTACAATATCAACGCCGTCTCTGGCGATCATTTCTCTTGCCTTTTTCTCCAAAGATTCCTTCTTCTCTTCAAGTTTGAATGCAACTATAGTTTTACCAATTTTTCTGAGCATTGGATTTATGCGTGGGGCTGGCTTTAATTTCAGCATAATTTCTTTTCCAGAGGATATTTTTCCCTTCTTTTTATCAACAACAAAATCTGAAATTGCAGCACAATTTATTACGGCATCATATTTCTCTTTCGCCTTTTCTACCAAGTTTATCAAATCATTTACACTCCTGAATTTCTTTGTTTTTATATAATCGGGCATATCAAAACTCGCCCATACTGTAACTTCCATGCCTCTTTCATATGCTTCATTAGCTATAGCTCTCGCCATTTTACCAGAGGAAAGATTTGTTATAACTCTCACATCATCTATCGCCTCCTGAGTTGCTCCTCCAATTACAAGAATTTTCTTGCCCTTCTTATCCCCTCTCAGTTCTCTTAACACCTCCGCTACTATTCTATCCACATCTGCCATCTTCGCCTTATTTTCCTCAATTTTTGGCGGTATTACACCAATGCCTTTCTCCTCGCATCTCCTCAAATTTTCTTTAAAAAATTCATTTTCATACATGGAGAGGTGCATTGATGGCGCCAGCAATATTTTTCCATCAAAGGCTATGGCAAAAGTTGTTACAGCATTATCAGCAATACCAAGTGCTATTTTTGCGACTGTATTGGCAGTACATGGGGCGATGAGCATTAAATCGGCATCGTGGCTAACATGCTCAACTTTTCCACCAAGTTCTGTAATAACTTCTTTTCCAGTGGCAAATTCCATGGCAATCGTTGATAATATTCTGCATGCTTCCTTACTCATAACAGCATAAACATCTGCTCCATGCCTTATGAGCTGCCTTGCCAGTTTAACGCATTCAACACATGCTATTCCACCTGTCAGAGCAAGAATTATTTTTTTGCCAGAAAGTTTTTTTGAAATACTTTCTTTTATGGCTTCACTTGGATGCACAAGGTTAAATGATAATGGCATTAATAAATCATGCCCTGAAGTCCTCTTTTGAGAGTAAGAGAAGTATTAGGGCGACTATACTCAGTATGCTTCCTATGATAAAGCCGATTGAAAAAATGCCAAAAATAGCGCCAATTATAGCAACAATCTCAAATTTTTTCATCAGAGCAAATATTCCTCCAATAAGAGGAGGGATCGATAGAATAATTATGGCTGCAGAAAATACAGGTAGTATATCAAAAACCCATGCAGAGAGAGCTTTTTTATTCTCCCATCCCTCGCCACTGTTTAGCACTATTTTTTCCTTCAAAAAACTCTTGAAAGGAAATACTCCAATGGTTACATTCTTTGTAACATAGCCTTCCTTTTTCACCATTATCCTGTGCTTCCCTGCAGAGAGGTTTTCAATGTGGAAATATCCATTTTCATCTGTTTCAGCCACCTTTTCGATGTCTTTGCCCTCCATAACATATATCTCCGCTCCTTCCAGCGGTTTGCCCTCGCCATCTGTCACCATCCCCTCATACATTCCACTTCCATGCAGCGCCTCATTTTCCGAAAGCAGGAGGGCGGCACCCATTGAGATGCCGAGCAATGCTGCAACTATAAGAAGTATGCCTGCAATAACCGGCATTTTTGTTGGTTTTCTTTTAACCAGTGGGTGAAGAGGGCTTTCTTCAATATCCTCTCTTTCTCTTACATCTACTTTCATTATCATTCCGCAATTTGGGCATTTTGCCTTCTGTATTCCACTTGCCCCATCAGGCACTTCCACAACGACGTTTTTGCCACAGTATGGGCATTTTGTCCTACCCTGCATTAGAAAAATTAATGGCTCAACGTTTAAGAACATTCCGCTCCATGAAAATCATTTATTCCCCATATTCTCTCCATAACTCATTCCTTCTTGCCTCAAGCATGTTATTTTCCATTCCATTCCACTCTGCAAATGTCTTTATTCTATCGCCATATTGCTCATAGAGGTTTTTCATCCTCTCTTTGTATTTTATATCCCTAAGCAAATGATGGTCAAGGATGAGCATACAATCAGTTTTTTCCATGATTTCCATCAGATTTTTCTCTGCCTTTTCCAGATTCTCCTGCGAAAAACGCCAGCCGAGGAAATATGAGGGCGGACCATCCATTATGAGCAAGTCTGGCATCTCCTCAATTATATAATCCTTTGCTTTTTCATACACTGGCCCCTGAACATCTGAGGCAAAGAGCATTTTCTCCTTATTTTCTATACTCACCATTATAACATATCCAAGCCTTATTCCATGCGGTCCATGAGGAAATGGAGGGGAAAATTTGATTTTATGGGCATCAATCTCATACTCCTCACCATCACAGTATATTATCTCTGCTTTGTCCTCAAAAACTTCCTTAAAATATGCTCCTCTCTCCTGCTGACTCTTGTTTATATAGCTGTCTATCCTTTTTGCAAAAATTTTCCTGCCAATATAAAAACTCTCATCTGGGTCATGATGGTCATAATGATAATGGGTTATGACATGATAATTGCAATCTTTCGCCAGCTCCGCTATCTTCCGCTTCGCATTCTGCAATGCCTCTATTTCGAGGCGATGCGGCGGCAATCCATAGCGAGATGGCCCCAAAGCAGCGGAGGCATCGATAAAAATTTTTTCTTCATTCAACTCAACTATCGTCGCCATAGATCTTACGCCAAGGGAATCAGAAAATAACGGCAGCACCTTCATGAATTTAATATTTGCATGATGATATAATTTTATCTGCAAATTTTTATACAAACCTTTTTATCCTCATGATATTTTGTTGTTCATGCAGATTAAGGCGGCTCGCGGCAAAAGTTTGCGTTGCAAAGGATGGAGACAGGAAGGAATTTTGAGAATGCTTGAAAATAATCTCGAAAATGCTGAAAAGCCTGAAGAGCTTATCGTATATGGAGGTTCTGGTAAAGCAGCGAGGAACTGGGAATGCTATCATAAAATTGTCGAAACATTAAAAGAACTGGAAGAAGATGAAACGATGCTCATTCAATCTGGCAAGCCAGTGGCGGTTTTTAAAACAAGGAAGGAAAGCCCCATTGTGCTTATGGCAAATTCAAATCTTGTGCCAAAGTGGAGCACATGGGAAAAATTTTACGAACTCGAAGACTTGGGCTTAATAATGTACGGCCAGATGACTGCTGGCTCATGGTGTTATATAGGCACGCAGGGCATAATACAGGGCACATATGAAACATTTGCCGCCTGCGCCAGAAAGCATTTCGACGGCACACTAAAAGGCAAATTTGTGCTTACAGGAGGGCTAGGCGGCATGGGAGGGGCGCAGCCGCTTGCCATAAAAATGAATGGCGGCGCCGCTTTAGTTGTAGAATGTGATGAAAGCAGAATTGACAGGAGAATAAAGGCGGGATATTGCGATGAGAAAACAGATGATTTGGATGAGGCGCTGGAGATAGTTAAGAATGCGAAGGAAGAGGGAGAGGCTGTTTCCGTAGCTCTACTTGGTAATTGCGCAGATGTGCATCCGGAGCTTGTGAAGCGCGGCATCACGCCTGATGTTGTGACAGATCAAACATCCGCTCACGATGCATTAAATGGTTATGTTCCGGCTGGCTATTATGGAGATAACCTTCATGAAGCATTTGAGTTAAGAAAGGAGAACCCGAAGAAATATATTGAGCTTTCAATGAAATCAATGGCTCAGCATTGCAAGGCTATGCTTGAATTCCAGAAAAATGGGGCTGTTGTATTTGATTATGGCAATAATTTGCGCGGGCAGGCTTATGAGGCAGGTGTGAAAAATGCTTTCGACTATCCTGGCTTTGTACTCGCCTACATACGTCCGATGTTTTGTGAAGGGCGTGGACCATTCAGATGGATTGCCTTAACTGGTGAGCCAAATGATATTCTTATTACGGATGAGCTTGTAATGAAAATGTTTCCTGAAAACAAAATTCTCACAAACTGGATTAAAAAGGCGGAGGAGCATCTTCCATGGGAGGGATTACCAGCTCGCGTCTGCTGGCTTGGATATGGTGAGAGGGATAAATTTGCTCTTGAAATAAACAGGCTTGTGAGGGAGGAAGTTATAGGGCCCATTGCTATAACCCGTGACCATCTCGATGCGGGAAGTGTTGCCTCCCCGAATAGAGAGACGGAAAAGATGAAGGACGGAAGCGATGCTATAGCGGACTGGCCATTGCTCAATGCCTTGCTGAACACTGCTGCGGGGGCAGATAATGTTGCAATACACAATGGAGGAGGTGTGGGTATTGGTCTATCAACGCATGCTGGAATGGTTGTAATATGCGACGGAACAAAGGAGGCGGATGAACGTATAAAAAGAGTTTTCCGCACAGATCCAGGCTTGGGTATAGTAAGGCATGCCGATGCTGGCTATGAGGAGGCAATAAAAAACGCCAAAAAGTTTGGCATAAAAATGCCAATGTTGAGATGATATAATGGAAGAAAATTATGTATGCCCTATATGTGGGGCAAGAGTAAATGATATAGAAGCGCACATGCTTCAGATGCATCCAGAGGAGATAGCGAGGCAGGAAAAAGAAATGCTTGATGAAATGGCGAGGCAGCAAAAGGAAGCGATGCATTCAATGCGAGATATGCATCCAGGCATATATGAAGAGTTTCTGGAGGAGCTTGCAAAAGAGGATAGCAGAGAAATAAAAATGATATGTGCCCGCGAATATCTTGCAATGAATGATTTCGAAAAAGCAGGAAGCATATACATGGATTTGATTGAAAGAGGCGAGGGGGATGCAGAGGTGTATGCTGGCTTGGGAATATGCAAGAGGCGAGAAGGGAAAAATGATGAGGCAATGGAATTTTTCATGGAAGCTGTGAGGCGTGGCGACTTGGATGTGGCAGTCGCCAACATATGCGATATATATGAGGAGGAAGGAAAATTTGCTGAAGAAAAAGAATTCCTCTCAGAGCTTTTAAAAGAACATGATATTGGCTATCTCCATGCCCTTTATGCCCGAATCCTCACAATGATTGGCAAACTTGAAGAAGCAGAGAAAGAAGCGAAAAAGGCGATTGAAATGGGCGAGGAGGATGGCTACATCTATCTTGCCTTTTCCCTGATACTAAGGAAGAAAGAGGAGGAGGCAGAGGCTATACTACAGGAATACAATGAGAAACATCCAGATAAGCTCCATTCATATATTCTTCTTGCCAACATTTATATGGAAAGAGATGCTGAAAAGGCGGAGAAATATCTGGACATTCTTCTCCAGAAGGCAGATGAGCCAGAGGTGATGGACTATCTCATACAGAGTTTCCTTAATCTCGGGAAAATGGAGAAGGCAGAAGAGGTGGCAAGAAAGGCAATAAGAATGTATAACATGCCTCAATATCATCTCATATACGGTTTGCTGCTGTTAATGAAAGGAGAAGATGAGGAGAAGGAGTTTATAAGATTCTTAGATGCCTTTCCTTCCAGAGATTCGTATGTGAGGATTATAGAGATTTATATTGATGCGGAAAAGTATGATAAGGCATGGAAATATCTAAAGAAAGCTGAAATAAATTTTGGAGGCGATAGCATATTGAAATATATGAGAGGCAATATTCTACTTGCAGAAGGTAATGTTGATGAAGCAATGGAAGCATATGAATCGTCGCTCAAAGAGAGGAAAAACGTAAATGCGTATATTGGCTTAATAAAATGCTACCTCCAGAGAGGAGAGGGAAGCAAGGCATTAGATGCATGCAAAGAAGCGATAGAAATAACGGATGATGAAGATTTGAGAAGAGAATTAGAGCATCTAATGGCAACTCTTGGAGGATAGCCATGATTGTTGATGGTGAGCATCTTTCCATAGAGGATGTAGTTAAAGTTGCAAGATATGGTGAAAAAGTAGAGATTGCACAGAATGTAAGGCAGAAAGTGGAGAAAAGCAGGGAGACAGTGGAGAAAATCATTGCAGAAGGAAAACCAGTTTATGGAGTAAATACTGGCTTTGGGGAACTTGCTAATGTTAGGATAAGTAATGAAAAGATAAATGAGCTGCAAGAGAATCTTATAAGAAGTCATTCATGCGGGGTTGGCGAGGCTTTGCCAGAGGAGGTAACGAGGGCTATAATGCTTTTGCGTTTGAATTCTCTTGCTAAAGGATTTTCGGGAGTAAGATATGAAGTGCTTGAAAAAATTGCTGAAGCACTGAACAAAGGCTTTTATCCTCTCGTTCCCTCTCAGGGCTCTGTGGGGGCAAGCGGAGATCTTGTGCCTCTCGCCCATATAACGCTTGCCTTAATGGGAGAAGGAAAAGCATTTCATGATGAGAGGGAAATGGAAGCAAAGGAAGTGCTTGAAAGATTAAATATCGAACCACTCAAGCTTGAAGCAAAGGAGGGAATTGCCTTAATAAATGGTACGCAGTTTATGGCTGCCATCGCTTCTTTAGCATGGTATGATGCCATGAATTTGCTGAAACATGCACAGATTGCTGGAGTGATGAGCTTGGAAGCTTTGATGGGCACGGATCAGGCGTTTCGGCAAGAAATTGCAGAGGCCCGCCCCTATAAAGGGCAAATAAAGGCGGCAAGAAATCTCTGGAAACTTACACGGGGCAGCAATATAATAGCTTCGCATAAAAACTGTTCTAAGGTGCAAGATGCCTACAGTTTGCGGTGCATGCCCCAGGTTTTTGGTGCATTTTACGAAGCACTGAATTTTGTTGAGAATATTCTGGCTATAGAAATAAATTCTGCAACGGATAATCCACTGGTTTTTGACAATGAAGTTATATCCGGAGGGAATTTTCATGGAGAGCCAGTGGCAATAGCAATAGATTTGATGAATATTGTGGTAACGAAATTATCAAGCTTTTCCGAGAGAAGAATTTTCCGCATGCTCGATGAAAAACTCTCCAGCCTGCCACCATTTCTTGCCCCAGAGCCAGGTTTGAATTCCGGGCTTATGATTCTGCAATATGTTGCCGCCTCTTTAGTGAGTGAGAATAAAAGCCTGGCTTATCCAGCAAGTGTTGATTCCATACCTACGTCAGCCAATCAGGAAGATTATCAATCGATGGGTAGTGTGGCGGCAAGAAAATGTATGCAGATAATTGAAAATGCAACGAATGTTGTGGCAATCGAATTTATCGTCGCCTCACAAGCTCTTGAATTTTTCGATATTTCACCTTCTTCAGCAAGCATGGCAGCATATAAAACGATAAGGCGATATGTGGCGGCATTGGAAAGGGATAGAGCGATGAGTGAAGATATAAAAAAGGTTGCAGAGCTTATAAGAAACAGAGAAATTTTGAATGAAGTGGAGAGAGTTGTGGGAAAGATAGAATGAGAGTGTGTGTAGGGGGAACTTTTGATATAATCCATGAAGGACATGAAAAGTTATTGGCGAAGGCATTTGAAATTGGAAAAGAAGTTGTAATTGGGCTTTCTTCAGATGAGCTCGTAAAAAAACTGGGAAAAAAAGCAAAGAGCTATGAAGAAAGGAGGCAGCAACTTGAAAATTTTTTATCTCTTCATGGCTGGAAGGCCAAAATAGAGGCGTTGCATAGCATCTATGGCACAGCTACTGAAGAAAATTTTGATGCTATCGTTGTCTCTCCTGAAACGAGAAAGGTTGCAGAGGAAATAAATGAGGCGAGGAGAAAAAAAGGGCTGAAAGAACTCAAAATAGTATCCATTCCATATGTGCTTGCTGAGGATGGCATTCCTATTGCCACGAGCAGAATAAAAGCAGGTATAATAAAAGGCAGGAAAAGAACAAAGCCTCTCCTCGTTTGCATAGCATCAGAAAATGAGGTTAAAATTGATGCCACCAAAGAGGTTTTTAACGATATATTTGGCTATTTAGGTGTGGAATATGAAAGCATTGCTATTGAAACAAAAAAGCAGCCATTTGGCAATGAAATTCTTCAGGGGGCAGTAAAAAGGGCAAAGGAAGCAGTAAAAAATGCAGACTATGGTGTGGGGATAGAGGCGGGAGTGACTAAAGAAAATGGCATTTATTTTGTTGAGCAGTATGTGGCTATAGCGGATAGCGTTGGATATATAACATATGGAAAAAGCCCTGCCTTTCAATGCCCTTCATGGATTGTAAAAGAACTGATGAAAGGAAAAGAAATGAAAGAGATAATGCCCTTCAAAAGCGAGGAAGAAAGGAAGAAGGGGGCAGTATGGTATTTCTCGCGACGCATCGATAGAAAACATATTACGAAAGATGCTCTGCTAATGGCTCTCCTGCCCCGCAACCCACACGTGAATTTTGAAAAGGATTGCTGAAAAACAAGAAAAAACCTTGAATTTGGGTTTTCGACACATTTAAAAACGAGGATAAAATAAAAAGGCGTGGAAGCAAAATATCTTGATAAGGAAAAAATATTCGATATCATAAGACAGCATAGAAAAGAATTGAGAAAATATGGAGTAAAAAGAGTCGGACTATTTGGATCATTTGTAAGAGGAGAGCAAAATAAAAGCAGCGATATCGACATAATCATCGAATTTGAAGAGGGAAGGAAAAATTTTGATAACTTCATAAATACTGTTTTTTTATTCGAAAAATTATTTGGAAGAGAGGTTGATATTCTTACTCCAGAATCTATAAATAGGCATTTAAAGCCATACATTTTAAGGGAGGCAATATATGAAGAAGTATGAAGAGTTCTTGCACCACATACTGGATGAAGTTGATTATCTGTTGAAGCATTCAGAAAATATTGATCTGGAGAATTTCCTCAAAATGAAACATTGAAAAGAGCTTTGTTAGAAGCTTAGAGATTATAGGCGAGGCAGTGAAAAAGTTGCCAGCTGATTTTAAAAATGAGCATACAAGTATAGAATGGAAAAGATTGCAGGAATGCGGGATAAACTGATTCACAAATATTTTGGAGTGGATTATTACATAGTTTGGGACATTGTTAAAAATCATATACCAAATTTAAAGAAGAAAATAGAAGAAATTTTAAAAGAAGAAAACGAATAAAAAGTGCTGACTGGGCACAGAAATGATGAATGAATGGAGGGATTTAAACCTGTAGATATAGTGCCCGGACCGGGATTCGAACCCGGGTTC
>JAGHBD010000164.1 GCA_021161135.1 Thermoplasmata archaeon | reverse complement strand
TTTCCTTTTCTTTGTCAAAGAATGAAATTTTTCTTTGCTCATTCCAGTTAAAATTTCCAATACATATTCATATTTTCTTTTGTCAAAATCTGTTTTTAAATAGGCTTATAGCAGAGGGAATATTCGGTAAAACATGGATGGGCGAGGAGAAGGAAATGGAAAGCTTGCCATAACCGTAACTCAAAAATTTTTATAGGCATGTAAATTTATTTTTATGAAAAAGTTATTCATCATCGCCATTATTGCATCTATTCTATCAAGCAGTTTTTCAATTTCATATAGTAGTAGCATATCTTATAATCTGCCAGAACATTTTGATTTAAGAAATGTTAATGGTACAAGTTATGTTACATCCGTAAAGCATCAGAGTGGGGGAACATGCTGGTGTCATGGAACAATGGCCGCCTTGGAAGGAAATTTGCTAATAACTGGAAAATGGAAGGAATTGGGGATAAAGGAGGAACCAAATCTTGCAGAATATCATCTTGACTGGTGGAATGGTTTCAATAAATTTTATAATGGCGATTTGAATCCGCCTACTGGCAATGGCTTGGACGTTCATTATGGTGGCGATTATAGAGTTGCTTCTGCATATCTAACAAGAGAAGGAGCTGTATATTGCGAGGAGGCAAACGATGAAACAGAGTATGATTATAACTGGTTTGAAGAGGCGCCAGAACACTACAGCGATAAATATATCCGTTTCTATCCCCGCCACATAGAGTGGTATGTTGCTGGCGATGATTTGGGCAACATAGATTTGATAAAAAGAAAATTGATGGAAAACGGTGTGGTGGCAACCTGCATGTGTTATAGCGGCTCTTTCATCGATGCAAGAAATTTCACGCATTACCAGCCACCTACCGATGATACGCCGCCCAATCATGCCATCGCAATCGTTGGATGGGATGATAATAAGAAAACGCAGGCCCCAAAGCCAGGAGCGTGGCTTTGCAAAAACAGCTGGGGAAGCGACTGGGGAATTGATGGCTATTTCTGGATTTCTTACTATGATAAATGGTGTGGCAAACATCCAGAAATGGGCGCAGTATCTTTTCAGCAAGTAGAACCCATGAAATATGATTTCATTTATTATCACGACTACCATGGATGGAGGGATACATTGAAGAATTGTAATGAGGCATTCAATGCTTTTGTTGCCTCCTCTGACTTTCTTTTACAATCAGTAAGTTTTTACACGGCAGCAGACAGCGTTGAGTATATAGTGAGAATATACGATAGATTTGAAAACGGGAAATTACAGGATTTACTTGTTGAGCAATCGGGCATAATAAACTATACAGGATATCACACAATTGATTTGGAAAAACCTGTTGCGTTTCCAGAAGGAGATGATTTCTATATCTATCTTTCTCTTTCCCATGGCGGCCATCCAATTGATTGTACTTCAGAAGTTCCTGTCTTACTTGGTTCATTGTTGAGGGGCACAATTGTTAAATCAACTGCTCATTTTGGAGAAAGTTACATGAAATTTGGGAACAGATGGGTTGATTTACATTTTATCAATCCTTCAGCAAATTTCTGCATAAAAGGATTGGGTATATCTTTTACCCCAACAAAGCCAGATTTAGAATGTAATGGAAGCATTAAACTCAGAGATATAAAGCCAGGTTCCCGGGTAAAAACGAGTTTTATTGTTAAAAATGCTGGAGAACCATTGTCAAATCTTGACTGGGAAATTGTAGAATGGCCCGAATGGGGAAAATGGGAGTTTTCACCTTCTTCGATGGAAAATTTGAAAGCAGAGAGTAAAGGAATAGAAGTGGAAGTGAGTGTAGTTGTTCCTAAGGAAGAAAATGCAACGTTTGAGGGAACGATAAAGGTAATAAATAAAGATAACAGTAGCGATTATGAAATAATTCCAGTTGTAATTTCCACTTCTAAAAAAATTATGTTGCCTATGATTTTCATACAAAAAATCTGTGAAGAGCTTCCTTTCCTTAAATTCTTAGTTTCGATTTTAACATAAACCTTCATATATTCTTTTTATTTTCATTATGCAATGAGAAAGCTTATTGCCTATGCCAAGCTCATTCGCCTCCCTGGCTTAGGCGGCTTGGCGATTCCTCCTGTTTTTGGCGCCATTTCTGTGGGTGTATATGATTTTTATAAGCTTGCCATACTTTTTGCCATTGGCTGTTTTACCGCCATTTTTGGCTTCGTTTTGAATGATTATGCAGATGTTGAACTCGATAAACTGGTGAAGGAATTGCATGGAAAGCCTTTGGTGAGCGGGATAATAGGGCGGAAGGATGCTGTAGCTATTTCATTAATGTGCGTTCTCCTCTCCTTTTTCTTCGCATTTATTTTGTGGAAGGGTGAAACGCTGGATGAATTAAAATTTGCTGCCATTACAGCCCTCTTTCTTGCTGGTGTGCTTGGAACCATCTATGATTTATATGGGAAAAAACTGGCTGGCTCTGATTTTTTGGTTGCTCTTTCAATGTCTCTCGTTTTTCTTTTTGGCGCCCTTGCTTTTGCTAAGCCCACACTCCTCACATGGATAATTTTCCTACTCACTTTCAATCAGACACTCCACATGAATGCTGTGGAGGGAGGCATAAAGGATGCTGACCACGATTTTGTGATGGGTGTCAAGAATATTGCACTGGCATCAGGAGTTAAAGTAAAAGGCGGCAGTATTAAAATTCCGTGGCATTTCAGAGTTTTTGGTATGGGTATTCGCCTTGCATCAGCCTGTCTCATATTCATTCCTTTCATTTATGGTCTCCATTACTATATATGGCAGATTATTCTCTTGCTCTTGCTCATCTCACTTGTTCTTCTTATTGAAATAAAACTTTTGTGGCTCAAAAGATTTGATAGAGGCAAGATAAGGCGATTGATAGCAGCAGCCGCCTTTACCCGTTACTCCATCGTTCCCATAATGCTTGTGAGTAAAATAGGTGGACTTGCTTTCATACTCGTTATCCTCCCAATAGCATGGTATATCGTTTTCGTTCCTTTAACTGGAATGAAGCCATTTCAGCCGGAGATGTGAAAATGAGGGCGTGTGTAATTGGAGGAGGAATCGGAGGGCTTGCTACAGCAATTAGACTCATCAATAGAGGATGGAACGTGGATATATATGAAAAGGAGGGAAAAATCGGGGGAAGAGCCCTTTCGTGTAAGCTTGAAGAATATGAAAAATTAATCAGAAAATTCGAAATGAAGTTGCTTTTCAGCGAGCCAGATATGGAAGAAATTCGTCAGATGGAAGGATATAAAATAGATTTAGGATTTCATCTGATAGGTGGAGGAAAAAGAGGTGCATGCGTTAGATTGCTTCGAGAAATAAATGCAAACGTCAATTTTATTGGCTCACGCCTTGGCTTTATAGGCGAGAGTATAGACTATCCTATTTTGAAGGCTGGCGATAAAATAGCGATGTTGCCACGTATTTTACAGCTTTTATTAACGAGAAAATCAAAAATAGAAGAAATGAAGAAAATTTCCATAGATGAAATGATAAGGAGATATGGCAGAGGAAAAATGAAACTTGTGCTCGAGCTTTTCCCTCGCCTTATAACGACAGTAAATGACCTTTCAAAAATTTCGGCTGGTGAAACTTTTTTTGCACAACGTGAGTTGCTCGGTGGAGATCCAGTTATATATCCTGAGGGCGGCTTGGAAGTTATGGCAGGAGAAATGGTAAAGTATATTGATGCAAAAGGCGGGAAAATTTTTCTGAATAAAGAGGTGGAAAGGATAGTTATAGAAGATGGAATTGCAAAGGGCGTGGAAGTGGATGAAAATTTTAAAGAATATGATGCTGTCGTTTCCACCATTCCGGTGCAGCATCTTTTCCATATAGCAGATAAAAAAGAATTTCCAAATGAATGGGTAAAATACATCACTTCATTGAAGGGCACTGGCAGCATTATTTCATATCATGCATTTCGTGAGTTAGATAAAGAATTGCTCAACAAGTCATTTGTTTTCATTGAAAGAAACACTGGTTTTGAAGGCAACGATGTCGTTGGAATGATTGATTTCAAAATGCATCACGGTAGCGGAGTTGCTCCTAAAGGAAAGTTCATTGTGCAGAGTTATGCAATATGTACGCCCGAGGAGGCAAGAGATAAAGATAAGGCGGAAAAACTGGCTGAGATAATAGAGAAAAACCTCGAAAAGCTCCTGCCCAATTACAGAAAAAATATGGAATGGTGCATCCACGCCGCCATATGGCATCTCGATGGTGTGGCAAAAACCATAGATAATGAAAAGCCAAGCGTTGCAACGCCAATAAAAAATCTTTATCTGGCTGGAGATTGCGTGGAAAGTAAAGGCGTTGGAATAAATTGCGCAGCAGATTCATCCCGCCTCGTAGTAGAAGCAGTGGAAGATAGAGGATGATTTTTCCTCCGTTTCATTTCGTTAAATTCATTCTATATCTTCTTTTCCCTACCTTCACCAGAATACCATTTTTCTCCAGATAAGCATCTCTCAATTTTATGAAAAGAATTGAATTTCTAATCTCCCATTTGCTCTTTGCCCTTCTTCGCGGCAATCTTTTTCTTGGATGGCTAAAGCGTTTTAATTCATTCCATCTTACTCTTCTCATTTTCAGCCTCCCTTTTCACAATTTCAAGCATTTTTATCGATCCCGCTTTTTTGCATTTTTTTTCCAGATAATTCCAGTCAATTTCATCAAAATAGAGTGTTGCAATCCTTACTGCCTGCTCTTTATCTGCCTCGCTTTCCCAGAATTGAGCAGCCTGTATTCTATCAAATAATATATCTTCCATGCCAACCACATAGGCGTTTCCTGCTGGTGTTTCAACAACAGTAATTTTACTCATGTCAATATCTTTTATATCTGCAGGCATTTCAATGTAAAGATTCAGATCCTCTCTTATCCACATCCTTCCTACTTTCCTGAAGCCCATTTTCTTCATGATTTCCCCCAATTTTTTCTTTTTTGTTCTATCAACAGCAAGGTCAATGTCCCCTGTAGAATACCAGTCTCTCGTATAAAACTCTACTGCAGCCCCTCCCACAATAACTGGTTTTATTCCATACTTTTCCGCCTCCCTAATTATGAGGGCCATCACGTACAGATTCCTTTGAAAACCTCTCTCGAGTTTTTTGACGTCATGAAATACATCTTTTACTGGATAATCAAGTCGCCTCTTGCATCTCGGACATGAAACAGGATTTGGTTTTCTGGGCTTCCATTCATATCCACAATAAGGGCATTTCATAATAATAGTAATAATAAGCCATTATATTCTTTTCCATTAGAATATCCTTCCTCCTTTTATGATGGCACGGAGTAAAACAAGTATGGGTATTATCTCCAGCCTCCCAACCCACATATTGAGTATGAGCATGAATTTTGCAACAGGGTTCATATCTATTGCTGTTACACCAACACTTAACCCAACGTTACCCTGGGCAGAGCACACTTCAAAGATGGCATCCTCCACACTCACATGCATGGTATGAAGTATGACAAATACGCCAATGAATAGAAGAATCATCCAGAGAAAGGAAACGATGGCGGCATCGCTCAACTCCTCTATCGCCTCCTCTCTGCTCATTGCTTTCCCGCCAACTTTGTGAGGGAAGGTGCTTTTTGGCGGAAGAAAAATACGCCTCAATTTCCAGCCAACACCTTTTGTCAGTAGAATGAGACGGAACAGTTTTATTCCTCCTGCCGTAGATCCAGCGGCGCCGCCAGCAATCATTGCAAGCGAAAGCAATATTTTTGATTCGCCACTCCAGATAGCAAGGTTAGTTGTGGCAAAACCTGTGCATGTGAGGGCGGAAACAAACTGAAAGGCGGAATATTTGAAGGAGGTTGTAAAGGAGGAATATATGCCGTCGTTCATGTTGAAATAGGAAAGGAGGAGGGCGCCTATGAAAAGAAGGAAAAGCAATGCCTGTGTCTGCGCATCTTTGAGGA
>JAGHBD010000123.1 GCA_021161135.1 Thermoplasmata archaeon | reverse complement strand
TCAGAGGAGTAATAGAAGGAATATTTGGAGGATTGGAAACGAGGAGATTGTTATTCACGAGATATAAGAAAAAGTCAATGAGAATGAAACACATAATTGCCATGGCAATTGTTCATAACATAAACACATACATGGCAATTTCTTCCTTCATTCTGATTTTTTCGACAACCTCAATCTAAGCAAAAATTTTATATTTTAACATCCATTTTATGAATGTTAAAATGGATAGGAAAGTAGTAGCTGGTATCACATCTATACTATTTCTTTTCGTGTTTCCAGCCAATACAGAAAAGTTTATTTCATGTCATGATGGAAGAGTATTATATGTTGGTGGCTCTGGTCCAAATAACTACACGAAAATTCAAGATGCAATAAATGATGCAGAAGATGGAGATACAATTTTTGTTTACGATGACTCCTCGCCCTATTATGAGAGTATAAATGTAGATAAATCAATAGCCCTCATAGGTGAGAACAGAAATACTACTATAATAGATGGAAAAGGAGGTTGGGTTGTAATAAATATTACTGCTGAAGGCGTAACTATTGAAAACTTTACAATCCAAAATGGAGAATATGGAGGCATTTATGTATATTCCGATTACAATTATATTTTCCATAACATAATCACAAAAAATGGTTGGGAAGGAATATATCTTGAGCATTCTCACAACAACCGTATTTTATATAATAGCATAACCTCGATTGATGGAGGGGCTATCGACATTTATTATTCCCATAATAATGTTATAGCGAGTAATTTTATTGATTCAAATGAGGCAGGAATAATACTTATGAATGCGAGCCACAATAAAATTTTTGATAATAAAATCTCTAATCATGAAACCGGGGGAATAACAATTTGGATTGGGTATGATAATATAATAAAAAATAACAATCTTTCCGATAACGAAATAGGAATATACCTATCTTCTTCTAACAATTCAGTTTTCAATAATTCTTTTTACCGATGCGGGATTATTGTAGATTCTTTTCATAATGAAATAGCTGATAATATAGTTAATGGTAAACCCTTGCTATATTTGGAGGGACATTCTGACGAAATTATAGAAAAGGAGGCGGGACAAATTATACTGGTTAATTGCAATAATATTACAGTATGCCATCAAAACATATCCTATACTTCAATTGGCATTGAGCTTTTAAGCACTAAAAACTGCAACATTTTTAACAATACTTTCCTTAAATGTGGAAGCAGCGTTTTCCTTTACAACTCGAACAATAACCAGATTACAAAAAATTATTACTCAAATAGCGACGATGCTATAATTTTATGGTATGGAATGAATAATGAAGTTGCTGATAATGCTATAAAAAATATCTCTTATGGTATCCACTTACGTGCAAGCAATATTAATTATGTTAAAGGAAACATTATTACACATGGAAAAGAAGGAATATTGATGAGCGGAGAAATGAACAAAATAATCAATAATACTATTTTTAATATGACGAAAGAAGCCATTTGGATGACAAGCTCGGATTTAAATGTGATAAGAAAAAATAATATTGGCTATAGCAAGTATGGAATTTTTATAACTGGAAAGTACAAAGGAAGCTTATTTAATTTAATAGCTGGCAATGTCATACATAATAATGAATTTGGGATTTATATCGAAAATGGCTATTACAATTTATTTTGCAATAACTGGTTTATAAACAATGATAAACACGTTTCAGCTATTTATCTTGATAGACTTATTTTGAACATATGGATAATGAATCATTGGGATTTATTACTTGCAAAATTTATTCAGCAAAATTAAAGTTAAATATACTTCGTGCTATTACTTCTTTATATGATTGAAAGAAAAGAAATATGGAATCTCCTTGAAAATTATGACTACAAAAAAATAAAAGTCGCAGCCATTGCTTCTCATTCTGCCTTAGATACATTTGATGGTGCAAAGGAGGAGGGTTTTCCCACTCTCGCAATATGCCAGAGAGGAAGGCACAAAACATATGATATTTATTTCAGGAGTAAAAAAATTGGCGAGAGGAGCATAGGATATGTTGATGAAACGTGGATATTTGACAGATTTGATGAAATACTTAAAAAAGAGAATCAGACAAGATTGAAAGAGGAAAACGCTATTTTCATTCCAAATCGTTCATTTACCTCATATTGTAGCTTGGATGAAATAGAAAATAATTTTTATGTGCCCATGTTCGGCTCCCGCTGCCTTCTAAGAATGGAGGAGAGAGGGGAGAAGAGAGATTATTACTGGCTGCTTGAAAAAGAGGGTTTGCCCTTTCCAGAGAAAATAGAGAATCCAGAGGATATAGATGAATTGTGCATAGTAAAGCTGCACCATGCAGTCAAAAAATTAGAGCGAGGTTTCTTTACCTGCGCATCATATGAAGAATATAAGGAAAAAGCAGAGAAGCTGATAAAACAGGGTGTTATAACTGAAGAAGATTTAGAGAGGGCCAGAATAGAAAGATATATTATTGGCCCTGTCTTCAATTTGGACTTCTTCTATTCTCCGATATTGGAACAGATTGAATTACTTGGCATTGACTGGCGATTTGAAACAAGCCTTGATGGGCATGTGCGCCTTCCAGCAGAGCAACAGCTTAATTTGCCAGAAAAGCAGAAGATTCCAGAATACACGGTATGCGGACATAATATGGCTACGTTGCGAGAGTCGTTGCTTGAAAAGGCATTTAACTTAGCCGAAAAATTTGTTGAAGCATGCAAAAAACATTATGATTATGGAATAATCGGCCCTTTCTGTTTACAAACGTGTGTGGATAAGGATTTAAATTTTTATATATATGACGTTGCACCTCGCATAGGAGGGGGAACAAATGTTCATATGTGGGTCGGACATCCATATGGTAACTCTTTATGGAGATGCAACATGTCCACAGGCAGGAGAATGGCTCTCGAACTGAAGATGGCTATAGAGAGGGATGAGTTGGAGAAGATTGTGAGTTAAAGTATATTTATAATTTGCACTTCTGGTATGGTTATCGAAGCATAGTTGCCTGCATAGTCAAAAGCGACGGCTGTAATGTTGTATATTCCAATTGCATTTTTAATACTCCACTCATATGGTGGCTGATTGTCTTCGAAGGCTAGTCCTTCATTCATATAGAATTCCACTTTCTTTACCCCTGCAAGGTTATCATCTGCTGATGCTTCAATTGTAATATCTCCTATTATCATTGTATCTCGAGGTATGCGAGGTGTGGGAGTTTTCTTTCCCCAGAAATATATGTATCCTGGCTCGAAATTTGTGAAATTTATTGAAGGAGGCGTAGCATCTATTTTTATTGTCATATTTCCATAATTTTCATTTCCTTTGCTATCTTTTGCATAATATTCAATGAAATAAAATCCATCTTTCCTTAGCGTGACAGGCATCACATAATCGCGCCACAAATCACCATTTATCCTGTATTTCAGTTCCTTTACGCTACTCTCATTATCATGGGCTTCAAATGTTATGGTTACGCTACTCACATACCAGTTCTCCTCACCTTCTTTTCCCTCTATACTTATCTTAATGGTTGGTGCTGTCTCATCTTTCTTCTCTAAGCAGCCAGCAAGAAGCAAGAGGGCAGCGAATACCAAAACAAATATTTTCTCCTTCACCACCAATCACCCTGGAAGCGAGGCAACCTTTCTTTTATAACCTCCCAATCATTTTGGTCATGGTCACTATCATCTCCATCTGAATAATCGACGAGCTTATACACATACCTGTAATTCATGCAGCTTTCATAGTTTTTCCATATATAATATCCTTTGCTCCATGGAAAACGGGTGCTTTCATTATCTATGCCCTCAAAATCAGTAAGACCAAGAGTATGGCCGAGCTCGTGCATTGTCACGCTGGCAAGAGCTGTTTCATAATCACTCCCCTGCAATTTCAGCATCCAAAGCCAATTCCTCACATACTGAACGCCAACGCAAAAGCTATCTATGTAAAACATTCTTCCGCCTGCGGGCCTGCCAGCCCAGCCCATCTGGCAGCACATTATGCCATAATGGAAAACGCCCCTTCTCCAATTATTTGGATCTCCATTCAGGAAATATTTTTCCCTGGCAGCTCGCAATTCATCTCCATACATCTTGCTATCAAATGGAATCAAATCACCGCCTCCTCCCATGCAGCCATCATCAATATGGAGGATTATATTATGTTTGGTAAAAGCACTGATAATCATTTCTTGGCTCTTCTTTGGAAGGACATAATCCTTCTGCGATGGATATTTTGCTTCCATGAAATCAATTTCAAGGAAGACATCTGGGCAAAACGGGTCAGATAGCCATTTACTGGTTAGATATTCCTCAACATTGTCTAATCCATCATTATCGGGATCGAGATGCCTGTGGTCTTCTGGCACTACAGGGTTATAGCCATATTTATCTTCCCAGTCAGAAGGAATGCCATCTCCATCTATATCAACATTTCCATACTCCATGCTTTCATTCAACCCATATTTTGCCTTCTCCCATGGAGTCATCCTATCGCTGCCACCCCACCATCCATCTGTGCTTCCTTCCTCATATATATCGAACCATATTTCATAATCATTTTCATCATAATTTCCATCTTCATGTCCTCCTGCATGTCCATAACCGCTGGCATCTCCCAGCCAGTCATCACCATGCCATTCCCCGCTTGTAAGGTTGTAAAAGAGTGTCAATGTTTTACCATAAAGATAATTCCCTTTTTGTGGGGAAATATCACATGGCTGATCAATTATTCCTTTCTTCCAAAGCTCTATCTGGATGGGAATTTCCTTATTTTCTTCATATTCAACAACATTATATGCAAAAGCCCATTCCGGCC
Organism: Thermoplasmata archaeon; assembly: GCA_021161135.1. Classification (GTDB taxonomy): domain Archaea; phylum Thermoplasmatota; class E2; order UBA202; family JdFR-43; genus JdFR-43. Next base: position 5,956 of record JAGHBD010000123.1, on the reverse strand, counting down.
ATATATCCATGCCTCTAAATATCTGTCTCCACCATACACTATCCTGCCCATTTATAAGCACCCTTAAATAAACACTCTCATTTTGCAGATTCAAGCTCCGTATCCTTTTAACCTCCACGATTACTGCCACCTCTTTCCCAGCTTTTGAGGTCTTTGGTGACACCCCATTAAAATTTATGGCAAGTCCAGGTAGAATAAATGCAATCAAAATTATAGTTGCAAAGCCCCTTTTCATGTTAAATGCTAATGTTTAATCATATAAGAATTTAACTCTCCACACCAACACTTGCATCAATTATTTCAAACCATATCTCGCCATCCACACCCTTTTCATGATATTTGTCGCAATCCTTGAAAATGTTAATATTTTCCGCATAGACAGGTGAAGGTGGAGAAACATTGCTCGAAAACACCTTTACTAAATCATAACCAGCTATACCATCCTTTAAATTAATTTCCAAACCTTCATCTATGTCTTCGACAACTATCATGAGAGGATGAGAGGCATTTCCCGGCACACCGTAGTCGCTTAAATCAAATACATGGCTGAAATTTATACTCTCATTTTTATTAACAGGCGTTATCAAAAATGGAATTCCTTCAGGAAAAACTGCCCACTCATTTCCTGTAGATATGTTTATACGAAGCTCAATATTTTCGTCGCTATCTCCCATATCTGATGTTATTATAATATTTTTAATCCATACCTTTATTTTTAAATCTCTCAAAGGATCTATATCATAACCATCTGGCACACCATCTTTATCCACATCTTTTGTTTGCAGATACTGGATAATTTTTTCATGAGATATATTATGCTTTTCGTAATACAAAATCTCATCATAATCGATAAAACCATCCATATCTATATCTCCTCTCCAATCTCTCGGATCACTTCCTAACTCCTTTTCTTCCAGATCACTCAATCCATCTCCATCTGTATCCTTCTTTGTTGGATCAGTTGCTCCTCCAGGATATAAAAATTCTTCCAGATCACTCAATCCATCTCCATCTGTATCCTTCTTTGTTGGATCAGATGTTACAGTGTAGGTGGTAATATTCCTGCTGTTTGGATAAATGACATTTACCTCCCATCCCTCTTTCTCTCTTTCATCTGGAAGCCCATCTCCATCCTTGTCTCCTTTTTCCCTAAATACACATCCTGCAAAGATATTGAGAAGTAGAATTGCAATTATAACAGCAAATATCTTCTTCATTTTCTACTCTTTTTTCTTATTTCGGCATCTATTCTTCTTTCAATTGCCCCAAATGATTTTTTGAGATTCTCAATAATTTCTCTGCTAATTTCCTCAATTTTCCTAATTTCTCTCTTTACTAAAAGCTTATTCCTCTCGAGAGGAATCATTATTCTTTCCACTTCCACTTCATCAGGTTCAATAAGCGTAAGGCGTCGTTCATCCACCCTGTATTCTGGAATCTTTGGCATTGCAGGTTTTTTGGGTTCTGGAGGATATTTTACCTCTGGAAGAGAGACATCTATCAAAACCCCTTTCCGTTTAGCTTCAGCAAGCTTTCTCTCAATATTTCTCCTTAGTTTTTCATATTCTGTTTTTATCTTTTCCTTTTCCTCCTGCCATTTGTTGTAAAGTGGCTCCCATCCTTCCTTCCATGCATTTTTAATTTTTTCTTCGAGCCTCCTCTGTTTTAAGCTCTTTTTCCTTTTAAGCTCTTCAAGCCTTTTTTCCTCTCTCATTTTCCATTTCATGTAATATTTCGCCGATTTCCACTCGTCTTTCATCTCTCTGAGCATTTTTCTTCTGGCAGTTCCCTTCAATTTTGCCAGCTCTTCTTTCTCCTCTTTCCATGGTTTTGGTAAATATGTTATGGGATTGTTATAACGATGGGCAACAATGCCAACAAATGCAAGAATGAGAAGAGAGGGCATACTGCTCAGCAAAGCCACCATTTGACCGAGTGTAAGATGAAAACCTTTAACAGAGACAATTACCGCCACTGCTTTCGCCACTCCTCCGCCCTCCGCCCTTACCTCAACAAGTATGAAATGGGTTCTTTCCTGCACGTATACGCCTTCGTGAGGTATGGCAAAATATAGATTTACGGAAGCCTCTTCATCTGGTGGTATGATTATTGGGGACTGTGAGAAACCAACCTTCCAGCCAGGTGGGGCATATATTTTACGTATATAGAATCTGTCCTCATAATTCCCCTGATTTTTTATTTTGATTGGCAGACTGTATATTTCTTCCTGTCTCCCTTTGATAAATGTTTTATTAATTTCAACATCAAAGGAATGATACTGTGCTAATTTAACTTGGAAAGTGAAATTGGCTTTATGCCAGTAATTAAAAATTCTTCCTGGCAAATCTTTTATGCGACCGTGAAGATGTATTGTTGCATAATTTGAGGGACGAGCTGATGCAGTTACAATAATCCTGCCAATTTTGGTTTCGTTTGGCCAGAAATAAGTCCATGTTGGGGAAACAAATGCCTGCCATCCCTCGCCTTCGACTTCCACATCAAATTCTGCATAGAAGAGATAGTAATTTTTGCTGAAAAATCCACCATTGTAAAATTTAAAATAAAACGTGTACTGTTTTGTAGGTTCTATCTCCGCTGTTGTAGGACCAATAGGGTCAATTTGCAAATTAACGAGTTGAGGCATCGGTTCGTCAGACTCTGGAGGCTGCTCAGCTACAGCAAAATAGCTTGTAAAGAAGGATAGGGAAATTAAAAGTATGAGAGAGAGACATGCAATTCGCATGTTACTTTTTCTTCCTAGCAATCAGTAAGCCAGCTATGGCAAGTCCAGCAATCATTATAATGGCGTCAAAGCCGGGCACATAGAATCCCTTATTTTTCGCCAAGAAATATGCCGTTGTTTCATATTGAGTAATCAGCGGTATTTCATCTGTTCTGCGCACCCATTTTCCTCCCTGATATTCATAATATGGTGCCTCCGACCTTGCCCTCGCTTTTATGGAGAAATCCTCCCAATCGTTGTGGTAGGATATGGCTGTGCCATGTGGGGATGTAAGAGTAATGGTTACTGTGGCATATGGAAATGTTTCATCTCCGGGTTGCTTGGGCTCTATAATGACTGTAGATGGACTAATAACATATTTCCAGTCACCAGGTTCTTTTTCTGCTGTTAAATCTACAATTACACGGGAGTTGCCATAATTGTATATGTTTATGATGAAAGGAAGTTCTCTATCAGGAGAAGTCCTCTCTATTGGCTGCACAGCACTTATTGCAATCTCCGTATAGGGGTTATAGCCAACTATTATGGAAAGTTTTGCTTCATCAATTGTTCGGAACATTCCGCCTGCAACTATTCTTCCTCTTACTGTGACATCAACTGTACCTGACTGACCTGCCTGGATATCATGCTCCTTAACCTGCATTATAAGGGTAACCTGTTTTGGAGTCCTCGGTTGGAGAACAAATGTCTGAGGAGAAGCAATAACAGTAAGCCAGCTCGGGCTGCCTTCAACAGAAACTTCTACATAAGCTGGCATGTAACCAATATAATATGGCTGATATTCTACTGTTAGCCTTATTTCTTGCAGTCCATATCTCTCGACATAGGCAATGGATGTATCTGCGGTTGCATCTATTTTTCCCCATGATATTGCATGGCTGCTTTGAGACAAAAGCAGGACGACACCAGCTAAAGCCAATATAACGGTTCTTTTAAACATTTTAACCCTCCAGATAATCTGATATTAGGAATTGTATATTTATTTTTTTCCTCCCTCTTCTTCCTCAACTTCCTCTTCTCTTGGAATTTCCACTCTTTCAGGGAAGTAACTCAGTATTATTATATCTCCTACAGCAGAGACCCATCTGTAAGGCACTGCAACATCCATTCCATCCTCAACAAGTTCTTTGTTAGTTTCTGTTAAAATAAGTTTTGCTATGCATCTTTCCTCTATATCAATGAGCACATTTCTAACCTCCCCCACATATGTTCCCTTATTTGTATAAACCGGCAAATTTATGAAATCTGTCACATTCATTTTCCCACAACCCTTAATATAGAATGATTTTAAATAATTATGGTTTTTGAGAGGGCCGGGAAAGTTGCCTGAAGCGAAAACCCGCCTCCATATAAGCAGGAAGGAGGCGGTAATGTTGTATGGAGGCATGGATGGGAGGAATTGTAAATAAATTAGAAAGTAGAGGTGAATAGCAGACTTACTCATTCCGTTGGAGTAAAGAAAACACTTTAGAAAGATTAATATGCCACTGCCTCTTGACATGCACGATATAATGCTTGGAGAGAGAAGGAGATATACATGAACATGGAATTGGTGAGGAGAGAGTTACTGAAACTCACGAGGAAAGGAATGAACAAAATCATTAAGCACAAAGAAAGGTGAAAACATGAATGAGAAGGTGAAGAAAAACATAGATATTCTTCTGGGCGACCCAAAGAGGGCCATAATAAAACTCTCCATTCCAATGATGATAGGCATGTTAGTTCAGACGTTATATAATCTTGCCGATGGGATGTGGGTATCGGGCCTGGGCTCAGAGGCTTTGGCTGCAATAGGGCTATTCTTTCCCGTCTTCATGGGAATTATTTCTCTTGCTGCTGGCTTGGGAATAGGTGCAAGCTCCGCAATAGCAAGGAGGATAGGGGCGAGAGATAAGGAAGGGGCGGATAACGTAGCCATACACTCCTTTCTACTTTCATTGATTTTCGGAATTTCCATAACAGTTACGATGCTCCCCACCATACACCTGCTATTTCGTTCCATGGGTGCAAAGGGAGAAGTGGTTGAACTCGCAATAGAGTATTCGAGAGTCCTTCTCGCAGGAGCTTTTGTGATGGTTTTCAACAACGTCGGAAACGGTATTCTGAGGGGAGAAGGAGATACAAACAGGGCAATGCTCGCGCTGGTGCTTGGCTCAGGCCTTAACATAATCCTTGACCCGATATTTATTTACACTCTCGGCTTAGGTGTTGTTGGTGCTGCTTACGCCACACTCCTTTCGATGATTGTGACTTTCCTCCTTATAGCCTACTGGCTCTTCATTAAGAAGGACACCTATGTGAATATAACGCTAAGAGACTTTTCGCCAAGTAGAGAAATCCTCAAGGATATCTTGCGTGTCGGGCTTCCATCATCTATTTCTCAACTTTCAATGTCGATAGCAATATTCTTTCTCAACAGTATAGCAATAATGGCAGGTGAAGAAAACGGTGTTGCAATATTCACAAGTGCCTGGCGTGTTACAATGCTCGGGATAGTGCCCATACTCGGCATGGCTTCCGCTACTGTAGCAGTTACAGGAGCAGCATATGGAGAGAAAAATATAAAGAAGCTGGAAACAGCGTATCTTTCCGCCATAAAATTTGCCTTCCTGATAGAACTATTAGTTGTTGCTTTCATAACCCTTTTTGCACCACAAGTGGCTTATCTCTTCACATATTCTGCCTCTGCTAGGGCAATAAAAGCGGGATTGATATCTGCCCTTAGAATGCTCCCCATCTTTTTAGTTTTGACACCCTTCGGCATGATGACCTCAGCCATGTTTCAGGGTATAGGGGAAGGAGAAAAGTCGCTTATTTTAACCATCCTAAGAACGATAATCATGCAGGTGGGCTTTGCTTACCTATTTGTGCAATATACTTCTCTTGCCTTGAAAGGAGTGTGGCTCGGAATTATGATGGGCAACATGGTAGCTGCTGTTATTGGCTTCACCTGGGGAAGATTGAGGATAAGAGCATTAAAAAGAGTTTTTCACGTAGCTGGATAATGATTTAATCTGGTAAAGAGTTCTCTATTGAAATCCGTGTTTCATATTCCTTCTTCTTTTCTGCAATAATAAACAGAAACTTAAATCCAAATCTTCTTTGCTTGATACTTTCTTACGGTTGAATCTATAGCAACAATAATATCATTATTAATTCTTGGATTGAAATTGAAAAATCACTTTTTACCTTCTTTAACCTTTTGAATATAGT
>JAGHBD010000082.1 GCA_021161135.1 Thermoplasmata archaeon | reverse complement strand
TTATTCTTAATTGAATGTCTTGAAAGGAAAAGAGAAATAGGAAAAAATGAAGGTTCCATTCATCTTTTGAAAGAGTAATTTATACGAATTCTGCTGCCTTTTGCATCCACCGAAACATATATAAATAAATTCTCTTAGCCAAGATTAATGAGTAAGAGGGTTTATCTGTTTGAAGAAGGAAGCAAGGACATGGTTGAATTACTCGGCAATAAAGGTGCGCAGTTATGTGAGATGACAAGAATTGGTATTCCAGTTCCTCCTGGATTTGTTATATCCACGGAAGCTTGCAGAGAGTATTTTAAGAAAAAGAAGCTTGATGATGAATTGCGGAAAGAAATTGAGGAGGCGCTTGCAAAAATAGAAGATCAGGCAGGAAAGAAATTTGGGGATAAGGAAAACCCACTACTCGTTTCTGTGCGCTCTGGAGCGCCAATTTCCATGCCAGGTATGATGGATACCATACTTGATTTGGGTTTGAGCGATGAAATAGTAAATGAGATGGCAAAAAAGGATGAGTGGTTTGCTTTCGATACCTATCGCCGTTTTCTCACCATGTTTGGAAGCATTGTTTTGGGTATAGATGAGAAAAAATTTGATGAGATTCTGGAAAGAAAAAAAGAGGAGTATGGTGTGGAGCTTGATCAGGATTTGCCTGCAAAAGCGTTGAAGGAAATAGTTGAGGAATATAAAAAGCTATATGAGCCACCTGAGCCGAAGAAACAGCTTTTTATGGCCATTGAAGCCGTCTTCAAATCATGGAATAATCCGAGGGCAATAGAATACAGGAGAATCAATAATTTGCCTGAAGACATAGGCACGGGAGTTGTTGTGCAAACGATGGTTTTTGGAAACATGGGAAAAGATAGTTTGTCAGGCGTAGCATTTAGCAGGGATCCATCTACAGGTGAGAAAAAACTGTATGGCGAGTTCATAATAAATGGACAGGGAGAGGATATTGTTTCTGGCAAGAGGACACCACTGCCCATAGACGAGCTTGAGAAAATTTTCCCTCGCATTTATGAAGGGTTGAAAGAAATTGCGGAAAAGCTCGAGAGACATTACAGGGACATGCAGGATATAGAATTTACTGTGGAGAGGGGAAAAATATACATCCTGCAGACAAGAACAGCCAAAAGAACGGCAAGGGCGGCAGTGAAAGTTGCGGTGGATATGGTGAAAGAAGGTATAATAAGCAGGGAAGAGGCAATAAAAAGGGTGGATGCAAATTCCATACAGAAGCTCCTCCATAAGCAAATTAGGGAGGGTAATGTAAAGGTTATAGCAACGGGCTTGCCTGCCTCGCCGGGGGCGGCGACTGGCAAGATTGTTTTTTCTGCTGATAAAGCGGCGGAGATAGGGGAGAGGGAGAAAATTATTCTTGTAAGGGAGGAAACGACGCCAGATGACATACATGGCATGGTTAAGGCGCAGGGGATTTTGACTGCTCGAGGAGGTATAACATCTCATGCAGCTGTTGTTAGCAGAGGGCTTGGCATTCCATGCGTTGTGGGATGTGAGAGGATAAAAATAAATGAGGAAAAGGGAGAGATGAATATTGATGGGCTGGTTTTGAAGGAAGGATATACGATTACAATAGATGGTTCAACTGGTCGTGTCATTCTTGGCGAAGTGGAATTAATTGATGCAAAATTTACTGATGAACTACGCATGCTTCTTGAGTGGGCTGATGAATTCAGAAGGCTCCGCGTTTATGCCAATGCAGATTTGCCGGAAGATGCGAAAAAGGCGCTGTATTATGGGGCGGAGGGTATAGGACTTTGCAGAACAGAGCACATGTTTCTTGGCAAGAGATTGCCCATAGTAAGGAAGATGATACTGGATGAGAGTAAAAGGGGAGAGGCATTGCAGGAACTGCTTGAACAGCAGCGCAGCGATTTCATAGAGATTTTCAAGATAATGAGTGGAAAGCCTGTCGTTATTCGCCTCCTTGATGCTCCCCTCCATGAGTTTCTGCCGAGATATGAAGAGATGGTGGAAAAGAGAGCTACAGAAGGTTTGACAGAGGAGGAGGAAAGAATTTTCCAGAAAGTTATGGAGTTGCGTGAGGCAAATCCAATGCTTGGTTTTAGAGGGGTGAGAGTGGCAATTATAATGCCAGAAATATACAGGATGCAGGCCCGTGCCATAATAGAGGCTGCATTAGAAGTGATGAAAGAGGGCTATGAAGCGAAGCCATACATAGAGATTCCGATTGTGAGTGATACAAAGGAAGTTGAGATGGCAAAGAAAGAAATTATTGATGAAATTGAAAAGGTTTTTGAGGAGAGAGGAGAAAGAATAGAATATAAAATAGGTACAATGATTGAGTTGCCCCGCGCTTGCATAATAGCAGATGAACTTGCAGAGCACGTTGATTTCTTTTCATTCGGAACAAATGACCTCACGCAAACAGTATTCGGCTATAGTAGAGATGATGCAGGCAAGGAGTTTCTGCGAAGATATGTTGAAAAAAGAGTGCTTGAAAATGATCCTTTTGTCGTGCTAGATGCAAAAGGCGTTGGCACCTTAATGAAAATGGCTGTGGAAAAAGCAAGGAAAGTTAAAGGCAATGACATAGAGATAAGCATATGCGGTGAGCATGGAGGAGAGCCTCGCTCAATAAAATTCTGCCACGATATTGGCATTGATGCCGTAAGCTGCTCTCCATTCCGTGTTGCCATAGCCCGCTTGGCGGCGGCACAGGCAGCTCTGGAATGAACTTCGAAAAGCTTGCTTTTTCCCCTCTTTTCTCATATCCGCCCATTTCGAGACCATCAACTTAACACCTCCAAATTTTTGTAGAAATTTCTAAATCCAGCAAACGCCTCTATCCAATTTTGTATGCTTTCTACGGAATATTTCCCGTGGAAAGCGTTCCAAAATTTTCTTATCCTCCATTCAACATTTCCAAAAAATCTCTCAATAGCACTTCTTGGGCCAAATTTAATCACTGTATATTTATTGAAGC
>JAGHBD010000049.1 GCA_021161135.1 Thermoplasmata archaeon | reverse complement strand
TTCTTTCTCTAACAAAAATTCTATTTTTCACGATCCATTCCATTATCCTTTCAATTATTCCCATCCCCTCGTTCATGGAAAAATTAAAGGAGGAGTTTTATAAAATTATTCTTAAGTTGATGGTCTCAAACTCCTAAAACGACATTTTTATATAGCTCCTTAACATCTTTCTGCGATATCATGGCGGCAATAGTTGGATATGGGGCATATGTGCCCCGATATAGGATAAAAGTTGAGGAGATAGCAGGAATATGGGGCAGGCAGGCAAAATCGATTTCCTCTGGCTTGAATGTTTTCGAAAAATCTGTGCCGGGCATAGATGAAGATACAGCCACTATTTCTGTTGAGGCAGCAAGAAGAGCGGTTAAAGCAGCAAAAATAAATCCAGAGGAGATAGGAGCGATTTATGTCGGCTCAGAGAGCCATCCATATGCTGTCAAGCCAACTGCAACCATTGTTGCGGAGGCAATAGGAGCAACTCCAGAACTTACAGCAGCTGACTACGAATTTGCCTGTAAGGCTGGCACGGCGGGTATGCAGAATTGTATAGCGCTTGTAGAGTCAAAAATGATAAAATATGGCATGGCTATTGGCGCTGACGTGGCGCAAGCGGCACCGGGAGATGCATTGGAATATACGGCTGCTGCTGGAGGGGCTGCGTATATTATAGGAAAGGAAGGAATAGCCGAGATAAATGAAACAGTTTCATTCACAACAGACACACCTGATTTCTGGCGGAGAGAGGGACAGCCTTATCCGGGACATGGTGAGCGTTTTACAGGGGAGCCAGCATATTTCCGCCATGTAGGCACAGCAGCCAAAATGCTCATGGAGAGGGTTGGCAGCAGGCCAAGTGATTATGATTATGCAATTTTTCATCAACCTAATGGAAAATTTCCAATAAGAATAGCTAGAAAGTTGGGTTTTGAGAAAAAACAGATCGAGCATGGGTTGCTATGCCCCATTATAGGAAATACATACTCCGGCTCTGCAATGCTGGGGTTGGCGGCAGTACTCGATATTGCAAAGCCAGGGCAGCGTATATTGATGGTATCATATGGCTCTGGAGCAGGCTCAGATGCTTTCGATATTACAGTAACGGATGCCATCGAATCATATCCAAGGCAAGGTATAAGGCAGATGATAGAGGAAAAGGAGTATGTGGATTATGCCACATATATGAAATTTAGGAGGGAGTTTGAATGAGAGAAGTAGCAGTTATAGGAATAGGAATGACCGAGTTTGGCGAGTTATGGCAAAAGTCATTCCGTGAACTGGTGGCGGAGGCAGGCGTAAAAGCTATTCTTGATGCAGGTATAGAAGGCGAGGATATAGATGCAATGTACATAGGCGGGATGTCCACAGGGCGATTTATAGGACAGGAGCATGTTGGTAGCTTAGCTTTAGAAGTTGCAGGATTGGAGGATCTTCACATTCCAGCTACACGTGTTGAGGCAGCATGTGCTTCTGGTGGCGTTGCTATGCATCAGGGATATATTGCGGTGGCAAGTGGAATGTATGATATTGTTGTTGTTGGAGGAGCAGAGAAAATGACAGACGTTGTTGGAGGGGAGGCAACGAATATACTTGCATCAGCAGCAGATAGGGAATGGGAATCATTTTTTGGTGCAACATTCCCTGGCCTTTACGCTTTGATGGCTCGCTACCATATGCATCACCATGGCACAACCCAAGAACAGCTTGCAATGGTGGCAGTGAAAAATCATCACAATGGAAGCTTGAATCCAAAAGCACAGTTCAGAAGAGAAATAAGCGTCGAAGATGTTCTTAACTCACCTATCGTCGCTGAGCCTTTACATTTGCTAGATTGCAGCCCTATTACGGATGGCGCAGCAGCCGCAATCTTAGCACCAGTTGATATTGCCAGAAAATATACAGATAAAATCATAAAGATAAAGGCATCTGTGCAGGCATGCGATACTCTTTCATTCCATTCAAGGAGCAGATTCGATTCCTTGCCAGCGGCTGTTCATGCTGCTAAAAAAGCATATGAAATGGCGGGTGTAAAGCCAAGCGATATTGATGTTGCGGAAGTTCATGATTGCTTCACCATTGCAGAAATAATCGCCATAGAAGATTTGGGTTTTGTTGAAAAAGGCAAGGGGGGAAAGGCTACAGAAGAAGGCCTTACAGCTTTGGATGGGCAGATACCCGTGAATACTTCTGGCGGATTAAAGGCGAAAGGTCATCCAGTTGGAGCCACGGGGGTAGCCCAGATAAATGAAATTGTTATGCAGTTGAGGGGCGAGGCTGATAAAAGGCAAGTTAAAGGAGCAACGATAGGTTTAACTCACAATGTCGGCGGCTCAGGCGGAACAGCTGTAGTCCATATTCTGGAGGCGATTTAAATGGGAGTTGCAAGATACTGGAGGGAAATTCCTGCAAGATATAATCTTATAGGTAAAAAATGTGAGATATGCGGCAAAGTATATTTCCCGCCACGCACCATATGTCCTAAATGCAGGAGAAAATCGATAGGTAAAATGCAGGATTATAAATTAAGCGGGAAAGGCACTGTCGAAAGCTATACCATCATTTATACTCCTCCCCCAGAATTTGAAGGGAAAGCTCCTTATGCCATAGCTCTCATAAAAATGGAGGAAGGTTGCTATCTCACTGGCCAGATTGTTGATTGCAAGCTAGATGAAATACACATTGGAATGAAGGTTGAGGCATGTTTCAGGAGAATACAGGAAGATGGTAAAAGAGGAGCAATATATTATGGCTACAAATTCAGGAAAGCAGAATCATAAATGTAGCACTCTCTCCCAGTAAAATATCGCCATAAAAAATATGATTGCTATCGATACCATCCCAGCTATTAATCCAGCTTTGAATATGTGATGCTGTTTTAGATAGCCAGATGAGTATGCGATAGCCATTGCAGGTGTGGCAACAACAAACATAAAAGCGACGCCGCCTGCCGTTGCTGTAGCCATCGCCGCTATCACTGGCGAAATACCCGCTTTGAGGGCAGCGCTTAAAGAGATAGGGAGCATTGTTGCTACAGCGGCTGTATTACTCATTAAATTTGTAAGGAGAAAGGTGAGAAGCATTATGAAGAGGAGGATGGCATATTTATTCGGATATATATTCAGGATGCCATCAGCGAGCCATCTGGCGGCGCCTGTATCGGCGAGATTTATTCCCATTGTTATTGCTCCGCCATACACGAGAATTATCCCCCACTGTACTCTTTTTTCGACATCTTCCCATTCTATGAGGTGAAATATAAAGAGGGATGAGACAGCAAGCAGAGCTATGACTGCGACACCTATTGCATCAGAAAAGAAAATCCAGAGAAGCACAGTTACTGCAAATATTGTAAGCACTCCTTTCTCTTCCTCTGTCATTCCTCTGCTTATACTCTGTTCCGCTTCCTTTACAGCCTTTTCGATATCCTCAACTTCTGGGGGATAGAGGCGAAGTATTATGAATATTACGAGGGGGAGAGTTAAAAAAACAATGGGCATGCAAATTTTTATCCAGTCAAGAAAAGATATGCTGTAGCCAATTTCATCAAGAAATGCTATGGTTAATGGATTTCTTGCTCCTCCAAGCAGCGTTCCCCAGCTTCCTATGCCTGTTCCATAAGCAAGCGATAGCATAGTTGCGATGCCAAAGTTGCTTTCTTTCGGAACCACTTTTGTTATAATGAGTATTTGCAGACACAAAGGAAGAAGCATTGCAGCCACTCCATGAGCCTGCATGAAAAAAGAGAAAAGGCAGCCTGTCAATGCCACGCCTATTATGAACATTTTTGGGGAGGAGCCGAAAATGCGCAGAAAATGTGCAGCCATTTTTTTATGCAACGCATGTTTTTCCACAGCAGCCATGAGCATGAAGGAAGCTAGAATGAAAAACACTGCTCGATTACCAAAACTGCTAAAAACTTCTTGGGCTGAGGCAATGCCGAGGAGAGGCTGAAGAGCAAGTATAAGAAGGCCAGTTGCTGCAAGAGGTATAGCTTCAGTGAGCCACAAAATTACCGCCATCAAAAGTATTGCAATCATTATAAATCCATCTCTGCTCAACCCTGGCGGCGGAGGCAGGAAAAGCGAGGCGATGACAATTAAAAGAGATATGAGAGTAATCAAATATTTCTTCATTCTGAAGAAAAGAGTTTGCTGGAATAAAAATATTTTGGAAATTACAGTATCCGCAGGTGATAAAGAAAATGGAGAGGAAGTAGTATTGATTCTGCCTATCTTTTGGCTGTTTTTGTCATCCTCCAAAATGAAAATAAGATTCTATTCAGATTTAGAGATTCCTGAAAAGCACTTACAAAAACAAAATAACCCAAACTTTAAATATGCTCCTCCACTATTTTTTTAGTGATGAGCGAACCCTTTCTGAGGGAATGCCCTATGATGAGGATCTTGAGTGCTGAGAAAGATATTTTTTGAGCCCTGTTATGAGTTTAACGGGCTCAGCGTCAATGTTGCGAGCTTGAGCCATGTACACGCTTGCAAGATCTCCAATATGGAGCAATGAAATAGCTTGCGAAAATATATTTGAGCCAACTGAAAAAACTTCTATAACTTTTGCCTTTTCACTGTAAATTTCCTTCATATATTCAAATCTCGCCTTTATTCTTTCATCCTCGCCTTTACTACGGAGAAATATGCAGGTAAATTTATTTTCATTGCTTTCCCATGCTTCCAGCTCATTATGATTACACTCTGGCAGAGAAAAATCAAATGAGGGCATTTTTGCATTTTCATTGAACTGCTGCCTCCATCTTTTGGCTATACTTCCCATGACTCCATAGCCATATATTATAGGAATGCCTTCTATACTATCCGCCACTTTTTTCGCTATTTCCTGCAACTGCGTTGTGTTGCTTTTCAGCACATACAGTGTTTCATCAAAATCTATTCCTTTGAGAAAGTCATTTTCTGAAAGATATCTGGCAAGAGGAAAAAGAAGATATGCTATCGCCGCCCTTGGCTGCATGCCAGAGGGTATAATAAGCTTGTTTTCCTCCATCTCTGCCAGTTTTCCGCCGGATGTTATGGCAAATGTTTCGCATTTATTTTTAACTTTTTCATAGCATGAAATGGTTTCCTCTGTATTGCCACTATAACTGATGGCAATGAAAAGAGTCTTGTGATTAAGAAACGGAGGAGGGTTATAGCCTCTTATAACAAAAAAGGGTAGGGTTGAAAAATGCTTCAGAATATCACCCGATATAGCAGAGCCCCCCATACCTGCGATAGCTATACTTTTTATTTCTCCTGCAGAAAAATCAATTTCCATTTTCAATGCTTCTTCTACCTGTTCTGGAAATTTTTTTACGATATCGAGCATGTAATTTAAGGGGAGGAGCATATAAAAAATTTCTTCTCACAAAATATTTATTTTTAAATTCATTTCCAACCTATGCAGATATTTGTGGATACAGCTGATTTGGAAGAAATAAAAGAGGCAAAATCGTGGGGCATTGTGGATGGAGTTACAACAAATCCCTCGCTTATAAAGAAAGCTGTCGAAAAATTGAAAGATAAAGGAATGGAAATGAGCATGGAAGAATATATAGGAGAGATATGCAGGGCTGTAGATGGGCCAGTAAGCTTGGAGGTTAAGGGAATAAAAAGTGATGATATGGTGAGAGAAGCAACGATACTCTATGAAAAATTTAATCACATAAATAACAATGTTGTGATAAAAATCCCGATAAGCACTGCAATGAACGAAGGCGAAGAGCTTTTTGAAGGTGTAAAAGCAATTAAAGAACTCAGCGAAAAAGGAATCCCAACCAACGCAACTCTTGTAATGACACCCTGTCAGGCATTGCTGGCAGCGAAAGCGGGGGCGAGTTATGTAAGTCCGTTTCTTGGTAGGGTGGATGACTATATAAGGGAAAGGTTGGGAATGAAATTTGACAAGTGGGACATTTTTGACGGAAAACTACTCCGAAGCATAGAGGAGAAAAGAAGAGAGCAAAAAAATTCATATGATGAAGCATCCTGGATAAGTTTGAGTGACGAGGGCATATATGATGGTGTTGAACTTGTTGAGAGCATAATAAAAATTTATCGTGCTTATAATTACAAAACCAAAATAATTGCAGCCAGCATCAGAAATGCAATGCAGGTGAGAAAGGTGGCGGAGATGGGCGTAGATATAGCCACTATTCCATTTAAAGTAATAAAAGAAATGGTATCTCATTATAAGACGATGGAAGGTATGTGTAAATTTACGGAAGACGTTGTTGATGAATACAGGGCTATATTTGAGCAGTAGCCTCTTCCTTTGGCATTGAGTCAGGCAGCGAGAAATACGAAATTATTTCAAGGATTTCCGCTATAAATATAATGATTGCTCCAACTGCTATTATAAGGGTGGCTGCCCCTATAAGATAGAGCATTCCTGTGGTTCTGAAAAGATCCACCTTTGTATATTTTGCTATTTTTTCATAACTTCTGCGCAGATAAATTGCACTTATAACATATATTATCCAAAAAATGACTATGGCAACAATCAGCCCAATTATAAGTCCTTTAATGCCAATTTCTTCAATGTGTTTTGCTCCTCTGGTTACAGAGAGAATGGAAAAGCCAAATATAGAAATAAAAGATATTCCAGCTATAACAACACTCAGTATGCGTAGCACAAAAGAAACCAGATAATTTGAATATATGCTCCTATCATTTGCTTCATCTGCTATTATCTTAACTGCTATGAGTATCAGAATCACACCCGCCAAGGCAGCAACTATGCCAACATATGGTATAAATATGCCAACAAGCGAGAGAATTGCCCCAACCCCCCATATGTTTTTGCCTGAGACAAAGCCATACAAAAAAATTAGGGAGAGAATATTTAATTTTCTATTTTTTCGAAGACGAAGACGTGCGAAAAATATTCATATAAGGGCAAATATACCACCGATGACCTTAATGGAGGAGGCAAAAAGAGGAATAATAACAGAAGAAATAAAAGAAGTTGCAAAAGCAGAGAAAATAGATGAAGAAGTTGTTAGAAGGCGTGTGGCATCTGGCAAAATAATCATTCCTTGCAATCCCATTCATCTTCCAAAACCTGTTGGAATAGGAAAAGGACTCAGGGTAAAAGTCAATGCAAACATTGGCACATCTCGTGAGTATGCAAATATTGATGAAGAGGTAGAAAAGGCAAAGGTGGCGGTGGAGGCGGGGGCGCACGCAGTAATGGATTTATCCACAGGCGGAAATCTTGATGAAATAAGAAAGAGAATAGTCAATGCAGTTAATGTGCCATTTGGAACAGTTCCAATATATCAGGCAGCTGTTGAGGCAATAAAAAAATATGGAGCGATAGTTGATATGAGCGAGGATGACATGTTCAATGCATTTGAAAAACATGCTAAGCAGGGTGTTGATTTTGCAGTTGCACATGTTGGCGTAACAAAGGAAAGTGTAAAGCGACTTAAAAGGCAACACCGCATCATTCCAATGGTATCACGTGGCGGCTCTATACATATGGCATGGATAATTCACAATGATATGGAAAATCCCATCTACAAAAATTTTGATTATCTGCTTGAAATAGCCAGAGAGTATGAACTAACATTGAGCCTTGGAGATGGAATGCGCTCAGGAGCCATACATGATTCCAATGACAGGGCAAAACTTCAGGAATTACTAATAATTGGTGAGCTTGTGGAGAGGGCAAGAGAAGCTGGTGTCCAGAGCATGGTTGAAGGTCCAGGGCATATGCCACTCAGCCATATAGAAGCGAATATAAGAATAATGAAAACTGTAACCAAAGAAGCCCCCTATTTCGTTTTGGGTCCGCTTGTCACTGATATTGCACCTGGCTATGACCATATTGTTGGAGGAATAGGAGGAGCAATAGCCGGCTATTATGGAGCAGATTTCCTGTGCTATGTAACGCCAGCAGAGCATTTAAGTCTTCCAAGTATAGAGGATGTGAGAGAAGGTGTGATAGCTGCTCGTATAGCAGCTCATGCTGCGGATATAGCGAGGGGTATTGATACAGACATAGATAAAGCATTCTCTATTGCTCGGCAGAATCTTGATTGGGAAAAAATGTTTAGCATGTGCATCGATGATAAAAAGGCGAGGGAATACAGGGAGAAAAGAAAACCCATGGAGGAGTTAAAAGCATGCTCAATGTGTGGAAAGTTTTGTGCAATTAAAATTGTAGAAAAATATCTGGATGGTGATAAAAATGAATAAAGCTTTAACCATAGCTGGTAGCGATAGCGGAGGAGGCGCAGGCATAGAAGCGGATTTAAAAACATTCGCCGCTTTCGGCGTGCATGGAATGGTTGCTATCACGTCTGTAACTGCTCAAAATACCCTAAGTGTGGAAGGAATCCATGATTTGCCCGCTGAAATGGTAAAAAAGCAGATTGAATGTGTAGCGGAGGACATAGGTGTAGATGCTGCAAAAACAGGCATGCTGAGCAATTCATCTATAATAAAGGCAGTTTCATCAACTATTCAGAAATATGATTTCCCTGTTGTTGTAGATCCTGTAATGATTGCAAAAAGTGGTGCTTATTTACTTAAGGAAGATGCAATAGATGCTTTTATTGAACATATTGTTCCCATCGCTACTGTAATAACACCCAATAGGCATGAAGCAGAAAGACTCAGCGGGATAAAAATAAGGAGTAGGGAAGATGCAAGAAAAGCAGCAAGAAAAATAGAAAAGTTAGGGGCAGGAGCAGTGATAGTGAAAGGAGGACATATTGGGCGGGATGCAACTGACTTGCTTTATTACCGAAAAAAATTTTATGAATTCAAAGGCAGGCGGATAAAAGATGGATGCACTCATGGCACAGGTTGTAGTTTTTCTGCAGCAATAGCAGCTAATCTGGCAAAAGGTTATGATATTGTAAAAGCAACAGAAATAGCAAAAAAATTCATTACCATGGCAATAGAGTATGGCATGAAGGTAGGACATGGGCACTGCCCCGTCAATCCTACTGCATGGGTTGGCAAGGATGCGGAAAGATGGAGAGTATATAAGGAGCTTGAAGAAATGCTCCAGCAATTGATTGAGATGGATATAGTTGATTATATACCGGAAGTGGGAATGAACATTGCATACGCTCTTCCAGAATGGTATTTAAAAAGCGAGGAGGATGTGGCTGCTGTGGAAGGAAGGATTGTTAGGGCTGGGAGAAGAGCAATGGCAGGAAAAGTGAAGTTCGGCGCCTCCCGCCACTTGGCGAGGGCTTTGCTTAAGGTTATGGAGTTTGATGGGGCAATTAGGGCAGTGATGAATATAAGATTCGATGAAAAAATTCTTGTGAGGGCGAAAAAAATATTCTCCGTATCCTTTTATGACAGGGAAGAGGAGCCAGAAGAGGTGAAAAGGAAGGAAGGGGCGACGATACCATGGGGGATAGAGCAGGCAATAAAAAGAGCGGGAGGAGTGCCTGATGTAATATATCACAG